>NZ_MXQD01000015.1:0-123373 GCF_002165585.1 Paenibacillus sp. MY03
CGCAATAGCCCGAGAAAGTCGGGCTACTGGCGCAAAGCTCCCGCGCGCATCAAAAAGGGGAGCCTTCGCCCCCTTTTTATACAAACGTTCCTCTACCGCGTCATTAATCTCCTAGTAAAACGGTCCCGCCGACGTCGAACATCCCGGGAATCCGTTGATGTCTTGAACAGTATGGAATGGGTACTGTTTCGCGGCATATTGGTTCTGACCGATGAGCATCATCGCCTTCTGATACCATGGCACGGGCTGCACACCTCCTCGCACCCTCGTATGTCGCGACACTCTCAAGGAAACTTGGCCCTCGCCCGATTCGGATTACCATGACGGCCCTCGTACAGAACGGGAGCCGCTTCCCTACTCTTATGCTAAAATAGAACTCATAGAATAACGGCTTAATTCAGCGGGAGGAACATACGCCATGTCACAATCGTCCGATATCTCCTATACGACCGATGAGCTTGCGAAGCTGCTCAAAATATCCAAGCTGACCGTCTACGACCTGATCAAAAAGGGCGAGCTCCCCTCCTACCGCGTCGGCAAACAAATGAGAGTAGACGCTGCCGACCTGGAGGCGTACAAGCGTCGGAACCGAATGATCCCGGAGGGTCCTCTCGGTCAGCGGCAACAGCCCGCCTCGCACGATGCCCCAAGCTCCCCGTCAATTCCCCGCTCCATCGTGATTACGGGGCAAGACATCAGTCTGGACGTTCTCGCCAGACATTTGGAAACGGAGCTGCCGGAATATCGGATGCTTCGGTCGCACATGGGGAGCATGGACAGCCTGATCCGCATGTACAAAGGCGAAGCCGACCTTGTCAGCACCCACCTCTTGGACGGAGACAGCGGCGAATACAACGTGCCTTACATTCGTCGCCTTCTCGTCGGCATGCCTTATCTCGTCGTCAATCTGCTGACACGCAGCGCGGGACTGTTCGTCGCGGAGGACAATCCGCACTGCATCGCAGGCTGGTCCGACCTGGCTCGTCCCGGCCTGCGCATCGCGAACCGGGAGCAGGGCGCCGGCGCCCGCGTGCTGCTCGACGAGCAGCTTCGCTTGCGCGGCATTCCCCAAGAGAGCTTGCCAGGCTACGGGGAGACGGTTACGAATCACCTGTCCGTTGCGGCCAAAGTCGCCTCCGGAGAAGCCGACGTCGGCGTCGGGACGGCCAAAGCCGCCTCCATCGTGCAAGGCGTCAGCTTCATTCCGCTCATTCAGGAGCGCTACGATCTGGTCATGCTGAAGAAGCCGGAGAACAAGCTCTGGATAGAGTCCGTTCTCGGCATTCTGCGTTCGGACGGTTTTAAGCGGGAACTTCGCTCGATTGCCAACTACGATTTGAGCCGCACCGGCGAGATCATGGCGGAGGCTTGACGCCTCCGCCAGGCGCATGCAGGATCGCGGATCCCTGACCCGGCTCCGGCACCCGCGTAAGAATGGCTCCACCGATCAGGAACAGGACGACAAGGCTGAACACGCCTGTACTGGTATTGCCCGTAGCTTGCGCCGTCAGGCCGACGAGCAAAGGTCCCAGGATCGAGGCGAACTTATCGAAAATATTATAAAAGCCGAAGAAGCGGTTCGCATTTTGTTTGGGCACCATTCTGGCGAAGTAGGATCGGCTCAAGGCTTGAATGCCTCCTTGCGAGGTAGCGACCAGCATGGCGAGAATCCAGAAATCGAACGCCGTCTTCATGAAGTAGGCGTAAATGCACACGAGGATGTACACGACGATGCCTGCGTAAAGCATCAGCTTGCTCCCGAATCGGTCGGCAAGGCGCCCGTATAACATTGCGAACGGAGCTGCTACAACCTGCGTCACGAACAAAATAATAAGCAAATCGGTCGCCTCGATACCCAAATCGGAGCCGTAGGCGCTGGACATCGTAATAATCGTGCCTACCCCGTCGATATAGAAGAAGTACGCCAGCAGGAACAGAAACAGCGCTCGGTATCGTTTAATTTCCTTCAGCGTGCCCCACAGCCTGCCGAAGCTGTTCGCGATAATGCGGGGCTCCCGTTTCATGAAGTGTTTTTGCCGGACATGCCGCAGCATGGGCAGCGTGAACGCACCCCACCAGACTGCCGTGATGAAGAACGCAATCTGGCTGGCCGCCGTCACCGACAGCGGAAGCACCTCTTGCTGAGCCAGAAGAATGATCGCAATGCTGACGATAAAAGGGATCGTGCTCCCGATATAACCAAGCGCAAACCCCCTCGTTGACACCTTGTTCATCCGTTCGTCATCGCTCACGTCGACCAGGAAGGCGTCATAAAACACATTCGATCCTGCGGAGCCGATCATAATAAAGACATAACAAATCAGCAGCAGCTGCCAATGGTCGTTTGGTATGAAGGTCAGCAGCGCCGTAGAGATGACGCCCAGCAGGCTGAAGCCGGCGAAGAAGGTTTTTTTGAACCCTTGGTAGTCGGCAATGGTCCCTAAGATGGGTCCCAGAAGGGCGAGAATGAGCGTGGAGATTGCGATCGCATACCCCAAGTACGCGGTAGAATCCGCTCCGCTAATGCCGGATTGCTCGGCAGCCGCCTTGTAGAACAGCGGGAATACGGCAGTCGATATAATGACGGAGTAAGCGGAATGCCCCCAGTCATACCACATCCAACTGCGTTCTTCCTTCGAAAACGACTTCATGGGCTTGGCCTCCCGTAAAAAACCGAATGCCTTTATTGTATAGGAAATGCAGGCTGCCCGGAGACAAGAACAAAAACTTAACATTTGGGACGATTTACTAAGCAGGCTCTTGCCAGCAAGGAAAACGAGTAGTATAATTTCAAGTAATCAGCGTTTAAGAAAACGCTGTCTATTTTAGCGTCGGGGTATGGCGCAGCCTGGTAGCGCGCACCCTTGGGGTGGGTGAGGTCGCACGTTCGAATCGTGTTACTCCGATCATAGTAGTCGATGCGGGAACCCGTATCGGAACAGAAGACCGCTCTCTACTGTATTTTTATATACAGTGGGGAGCGGTCTTTTTCGTAGGGATCCTCTTAGATCATCCTGCTTCGCTTCCGGAAGCGGCCCGGCGATAAGCCCGTCATGTGAGTGAACCACTTTGTAAAAGCATGAATAGAGCCGGCCTGAACATGGTCCGCGATCTCAAGGAGAGTATCGTTCGTGCTTACAAGCAGCTGCTTTACAAGCTCTATTTTACGTTGCATGAAGTAGTTATAAGGTGTTCGGCCTGTATGTTCGCGAAATAGACGAGACGCATGATCAGGGTGATAAGCGGTATATTGGCTTAACCATTGCCTGTCGTAGCGCTCTCTCACCCGTTGATCCAGTTGATCAGCTATAGCAAGCACAACGGGATTAGTTGTCTCAAGCGACAACTCGGACGCTTCGCCTGTTTTCTTCATCGCAATGAGCAGCTCGATTACATAAGCCCGCAGTTGCAATGGAGCAAAGGCTTCATTGGCGCCATAGACACGGACAAGTCTTTCGAAATAAGGAAGGAACACTTGTCTGGACAACTTCTGATAATCTTGAATAAAGAGCGTCTCCGAAAGGTTGTCGCCAATGCAAATACGGTTGTCCATGCGGGTGTATTCTTGTCCCTTCACGAAAGAAATGTGCGGCATTATGCGGCGATCGACTGGAACGAGCTCGGAGCTCCAGTTGAAATGAAGGCCGTACAGAGAAAAGGGCTCCGCTTCATCCGCGATGATGGAATGTACAACGTTAGGTCCGTAATAGAATAAATCTCCGCTGCAGGCCTCATATGCGTTCCCTTGAATGCATACGAGGCCTTTTCCCGATGCAACAAACAAGAACTGATAATCTTCGATGACACGCGGCCCGAAGCTGTCGCCGGCATGACAGTTCAAGTAGTTTGCATAAGATACGACGGGGGAAACCATATGCCACGGAATTCGGGCCGGATTGGGCTTGTCAGGCATTGGACATAGCTCCTCATTATATCGATAATCGTTAAATATAAGTCTGCACGATCTAAATACTTCTGTAAATACTGTATTTATACTAAAAGCTATAGATCGATATTTGATAAATAAGGAGGATTAGCTATGTCTCAGTCGCTTTCCAATCCCGACCACAAACCAGTAACGCGAACGTTCAAGGACTCTACAACACTCCTACAGGATGCCGAAGCGTTAAGGGATAGAGCGCAGAAAGATGGATATCTTTTCTTTAAAGGATTATTCCCTCGCGAGCTCATTCTGGAAGTGAGGCGCCAGCTTCTGACCATCCTGGA
Organism: Paenibacillus sp. MY03; assembly: GCF_002165585.1. Classification (NCBI taxonomy): domain Bacteria; kingdom Bacillati; phylum Bacillota; class Bacilli; order Caryophanales; family Paenibacillaceae; genus Paenibacillus; species Paenibacillus sp. MY03. Next base: position 4,228 of record NZ_MXQD01000015.1, read on the forward strand.
TGCTAATGGACTATTGGATCGGAGCCATCCGCTTTTGTCAGGCGCTGCGAACCAGGCCGCTGTCGACAGTCTGAGCGAAGAAGAGGCGAATTGGAATGGCGTCGGAGTCCCGCTTCACATCTATAAGGAAGTGCAGCGTCTCGAAGCGTTCCATGGGCTGGCACATGAAGCGAAGCTGCTGTCTATATTCACGACGCTGTTCGGCGAGCGTGCCATTGCGCATCCCCGCAATATCGGCAGGCTGATGCTTCCTCACAAGATGGCGTATCCGACGCCGTCCCATCAGGATTTCATCCACATTCAGGGAAGCTATGAGACTTGGACCACTTGGGTGCCTCTCGGCGACGTCCCCGGAACACTTGGAGGCTTGACGATTCTGGAAGGAAGTCACCGTGCGGGACTGCTTGGGGTAACAGCGAATTCCGGCGCCGGAGGACTGGAATCCATTCTTTGCGGACTCGGATGCGAATGGGCCGGAGGGGACTATGAAGCGGGCGATGTCATTGCCTTCAACAGCCTGACCGTCCATAAAGCGCTTCGCAATCAAACGCCTGGTCGGATAAGGCTCTCTTGCGATTTACGATTTCAGCCTGCAAGCGAGCCTATTGAAGCCTTGTCCCTGCTGCCGCATGGACCCTATACGTGGGATGAGCTGTATATGGGCTGGGAACGCAAGGATCTGCAATATTACTGGACGGATGAGAAGCTGCAGCAAGTTTCATTTGACGAATCCATAAGATGGCAGAAGGATAAAATTTGCTGAGACCCCTACCGCGCTGCCAAGAGCGCGAGAGAGCCTCTGATTGGATTCAGGGGCTCTCTCGGTTAGCTTCAACTGGCAGTCTTCAACAATGGGTTGCCGGTTTGCCCCGGCTGTCTGCCCTTCCTCCATATTCTCATACCGGCATTGCAACTCGCGCGCACGTTCCCCCCAATATGAGTTCCGGTTTCAGCTTTTTTTGCATCATATGTTTTTTTTCAGGCTCGGAAATGGTCTTCAACATGAATTGAGCGGATCGCGTGCCCAAATCCTCAAAGGAAGCGTCAATGTATGTGAGGGGCATCGGCAGCAAGTCGGCCCAGCCGTTTTTGATCACGGAAATGACGGAAAGATCCGTTGGGATAGACAGATTCAAATGATCCGTTGCCTTTTTTATACCCAATACAATTAAATCGTCGGCGGTCACGAATGCAGTCGGACGATCGTCTTTGGACAAAACATGTAATGTGGCTTCATAAGCTGATTTCAAAGTGAGATCGATGTGCATTTCGCTTAAGTTTCCTATAGGCATGCTTGCTTCTCGGTAAGCCTCTTCAGCTCCCTTGCGAATATCTACCGCTAGCGTCATAGATGAAGGTGCGTTGAGTAGACATATTTTGCGATGACCGAGCTCTAGCATCCTTTGAACCGCAAGGTAGGCTGCCTTGACGTTGTCTACATCCACGTAGTTGATTTGCTCAAGCTCCAACCCCGGCCGACCGATGATCACAAACGGAATTTTTGCGGCAAGCAATTCCATCACGTCCTCGTTATTCACGGATGGACAAGTTAGGATCAACCCGCCGACTCGCTTCTCGCGATACAGTTTTTTAAACAACTCGCTATAATTGCGATCATCCGGCGACGTAAACAATTGAAGCACAAAGTCCTGCTTTGCATAATAATGGCATATTGTAGCGGATATCGTGGAGAAGAACATATTCTGCCTCACTTGTTCCACGTCGAAAGGCATGAACAAACCGACGGTTTTGACCGTTTTAATCGCCAAATTGCGAGCTACCGCGTTAGGATGATAATCGAGCAACGCAATTGCCTTTTGGACTTCCAAGACTGTCTCGGGTTTTACGAGCGGCAAGTTGTTGATGACCCGTGAAACCGTTTGTCTGGATACACCAGCCAACTTTGCTACATCGTTTATTGTACTGGACATGAATCATGCTCCTTAAGCTGCTGATATTTCAGAGTTTATCTGCTTGCGAATGCGTAACGGCCTGCTTCGGTTTCATAAACCCGAAATCCGTTTTCGTCTTTGATATATTGAATGCCGCAGGCCTGATCAGCCGGCAGCCCATTTTCCGTTATTTGCCCTGCGGGCAATATAGGAACGTAAACCATCGCGCGCGATTGCATGGGGACATGCACCGTCAGTTCGAACGATATGTCCGCCGTACGGCTCCATGCAGCATGTACAGTCCCTTTTACCGTGTCCAGCGTGGCTTCGGCCGAAGTCAGGTCGCCAAGCGCGTGAGGCTTGAATTCCATTTCGGACCAACCGGCTGCGGTTTGCCGAATACCGGCTATGTACTCATAATACCATTGCACGATGGTCCCGAACATATAATGATTTCTCGAACGAGTGTTAACGTCCCAATATTCCCATAACGTGGTCGCTTCCTGCTCAAACCATAGCCCCATACTCGGATAAGCGATTTGTGTCGCTGCCCGATAAGCCGCCTCTCCATATCCCAATCGGGTCAAAGTCGGGTAAAAATACTTATGACCAATAATGCCTACATCGGCATGACCGCCCATTCGCCGTTCAAAATCTTCGAGCAAGCGGTTCTCGACCTGCCTCTCGACATTCGAGGGCACCAAAGAGAGTGCAAGCGGCAGTATATTTGACGTTTGCCGGTATCCCGCTTCCTGGTTCGTATGATAAAGTCCCTTCTCCCGATCGAGACATTCGCGGTTCAGTGCTTCGGCCGTTTCTTCGGCCAATTCCCCGTACCGCCCGCTATCTGCCGAAAATCCCAATAGGCCCGCAATGCCGGCCATCGTTCGCAGCACCAAAATGAGGTGGAACGATGAAGTAATTTGGCCGCCCTCCGGGGAACGTCCCTCCGAATAGCCGGGAGCCAACCAATCGCCCAAATCGCTGCTGGACATTCCTCCGTCAAGCAAGGCGATCTCATATTCGGTATACCTTTTCAAACTGCCGTAATGCTCCCGGAGCACCTGCATATCGTCATAGTACCAATATAAACGCCAGGCGATCAGGACGTAGGCGCTGCTCCATTCCGGCGCGTGAAAGTTACCCCACCCGCTGTCGGGAACCATAACGGGAATCGACCCGTCCGGCCGTTGGGAATCGCGCATGTCGATCAGCCATTTTTCCCAGAACAAGGCCATATCAAACTGAAAGGCAGCCGTTTCGGCAATCAGTTGGGCATCGCCGAGCCAGCCATTTTTCTCGTATTTGGGCGTATCGGTAATAATGCCGTGAAAATTGTTCAGCAGCGTCTTGCGGGTTGCCTCGTGAATCCGGTTAAACAGAAGATTGGAGCATTGAAAACGTCCCGTTGACCGCAAATCGGTATGCACGCGTTTGCCTGTCACATCTGAAAGTCCCATGTTGATTCCTTGCCCCGAAATCTCTACATACCGAAAACCCTTATAGCTGAATTTCGGCTCCCATTTTTCAGCCTGCCCGCTCGATTTCAAATAGTGATCCGTTTGTATTTCCGCCTCGATCGCAGTCTGACGGTTATCGACGCGGCCGGTTTCATCCAGCTTTTCGCCGTAAATAAATGAGACGGATTGTCCAGGTCTCCCGCCTCGAATAGTCGCTTCCACCCAACCCGCTATCGTGTCTCCCATATCGAAAACATAGTGGCCGTCCCCTAAAACGGCCATTTTTGCAGCATTCACATGCCCCGCGACTCGGATCGACGGCATCGACTGGGCCTCAAGCCGCGGCGATGGTGGCGGAACTATCTTCGGTTTACATGCATCCGCGGCACAAAAATCGACCTTATTCCAATCCGTCCGGTATTTTCTTGCGTCGTACCGCTCACCGGCAAATATGGAATCGGATACGGTCGGTCCATCCTCGATCAACTCCCAACGATCGTCCGTCTTGACGAGCAGATCGGATCCATCCATATATAGAATGACCAATTGGGCAATAAACCGGGGATTGTCGTTCCACTCGGCCCTATGCCAGTTCCAGACATTGGGTGTCCGCAATCCGTAGAACCCTCTGCCAAGCTCAATGCCGACACAGTTTTTACCCGCCAACAGCTGCGGCCCGATATCATAGACATGATATAAATTTCGCTTATTATAAACGGTAAACGCCGGTTCCAACTTGTGGTCCCCGACTTTGCCGCCATTCAGATAAGCTTCGCAATAACCGGCCGCGCTTATATACAGCCTGGCTTGTTTGAGGGGCTTTTCAACTTGGAACTCCCTGCGGAAAAGCGGCGCATGTTCGCCGTCGGACGAGAGCCACGCACCGGACCAATCCTCCGGATGCAGGAATCCCGTCTCCCACCAAGCGATTGGGCTCCATGAGGAAATACGGTCCTCTTCGTCCCATACACATACTTTCCAGTAATAACGGGTAGCGGACCGCAATTTTTCTCCCTCGTAGTCGATACAAACACAGCGGCCGCTCTCGCATTTCCCGGAGTCCCATACATCCCCGAACCCGGAGTCCAGATTCTCTTCAAACATGGAAACCAGAATGCGATAAGCGGATTGACGCTGCCCTCGCCGCATGGACTCGTTTATCCAGCCAAGCCGGGGATTGGACTTGTCTATGCCCAATGGATTATTTGCGTATTCGGTTGTCAGCGAACTTACCTTAATCATATGAACAACTTCCTTTCTTACATGAGAACAAGTGCCGAGAGGAAAGTTCTCGGCACTTGCCCGTCGGGTTACAGCCACTTCTCTCAATTGTGAGTCTATTTAAATTCCACAGTAACCGTCGCACCGGCAGTATGAGAATAACTGAACTGTCTTCCCGCACCGTTAGCCGTTGAGGAAACCAATGATCCATTTACATAAACCTGGTTGGATCCGATCGCACCGGTTGTCTTATAAGTGACCGAGCCGGCAACCGTAGAACTTGCCGTAAATTCCAGTTCCGAACTGCTGTTAGCCGTAACCACAATATTCGACTTGGCGCCGGAAACCGGCGTAACTTGCAAAGGGTAAGGGGATAATGTCCCCTGCGTTCCCGATACCACAAATGGTGCCGGCAAGATTGAAGCCGCAGCGCTCTCTGCTTCAATATAATTTTTGTAAGCTGTATGAAAATCGCCGGCATTATAGGCTGTATTTCCTGCGGTCAACTTTGTTGAAGCCAGCGCGTCTCCAGGAAGAAGCGTGAACGAATTTTTTAAACGAACAGCGTCACGCTCTGCCGCAATCGTCAAATTCTTTCTGCGTTGATTGACTAATGTAGCAATGCGAATCGGGTCCCCGGAAAAAGCGCTCACTTTATCGTTAAAGGCGGCGAAGCTTGGGTTGTAATACGGACTGGATATGCTCATGACATTGTAAAGCGTTACATACCTGAGGCCCAGCATAAATGAGCCGGCCGTATTTTTGTCATAGTCGCCCAGCGGCAATCCGCTGTGCTCTTGGTTCAAGTTGGCGGTTCGCCCGACATTGCTGATGATTCGCTGCGCAAGGGAGTAGTCGTGACTCAGAAAGTAACTTTCGATCCCGGTTGCCGCTTCGTTTACAACCGCAGCCTCATAACCGGAATGATAAATATCAAATAACGGATACGTCGGATGAGTCGGATTTTGCGTGAACAGATTATGTTTGACCCCATCTGTCGCGTAGGCAATCGTGTTGTTGTCAATCTTCGTGACCGGTTTATAGAGACCCCTATTGATGTTGCCGTAGATAAACTGGTTGTAGTTATTCAAATTGGTCTGCCACCACTGTTTCATCGTATCCCAGTTGCCGGCGTACGGGTCCAGGGTCACGCCGTCCGCACTGGCTTGCGCGACGGCATCCGGTCCGAAATCGCCGGAACCTCGTACGCGCATATTCCCGCTGTTGACGGAAGCATACCCAAGCGTCGGATCCGAATCCGTGTCCATCTGATAGGCCCAGTAAGCCGGTTCGTTGTCGCCCGATACGCTCAGCAACAGGTTGTCCTGATTACTGTTCGCCAAATCGAGTATGTTCTTGTTTAATTGATCCGTGCTTAATCCAAGCCGATCCTTCTTGAATCGGTTCAAGGTTCCTGAAGCGGGGCTCGTAAATCCGCCGTTATTGAATGTAAGCCATGAGGTACTGCTCCAGATATTCGGAATTGTCCTTCCATAATGCGAATCCGTTGCGTAATTCAACGACTGCGTCAGCAAATTCATGTTCGGATCGCTGTAATGATCCGTGCCGCTGAACAGGATCTGATCATAGAGGATGGAATTGTACGGGCTGTTCGGCGTCCCGCCCCAAGTCGAGTTCAGATAAAGATTGACGGGAATTCCGGCGCTTTTTGCTACTCCCATAATATAATCGATATCGGTTTGCACGTTTAACGTGTCTTTGGCATACCATTCTTCTAACGAAAAACCCGGTTTTATTGAATTGCCTCCAAGATAATTGTCGGTGCGGGTAATTACATTATTCTTAATGACATCGACCTGTTCCGGAAAACGCTGAGTTGCGGAATTCTCGCTGGCACGGCCGAGCAAGGGCGAGAAATACATGGGAACATCGTACCTCGCCGCATAGGTGTCGAAGCCGGCATAGTTCCACATTTTATCGATGTATGCATGATTAACCGAACCGGGCAATTGATTGACAACTTTGACCGAAATCGAGCTTCCGGCGTACAACTGCGGCAAATCCACAAAATGCGTAAGCGCGCCGATTCCGCGATCATACAGATTTCGTGTCTTGAACAGCGGGTTGTGGGAACTTTTGAAAGACAGCGTCTGTCCGCTTTGCATCGAACGGTTCGTATACAAAGCGCCGCGCTTGTAAGTGCTCGTCGGATAAAAACCCAGCACGAATCGTTTGGACGAATCGAACGCTTTTACAGTTGTCAATTCAAAATAGTAGGTTCTTCCTGGATAGACAAGCACTTTTTGCGGAAACACGAAGGTAGCCCAGTCATACCCGCCCGGCACCTCGTCGGGGGAAAGAACGGCTTGCCCGATAACATCCGTATTCCAAGGCTGCGTAGCCAGGTAAGAGCTGTCGCTTGTCGTCGGCGTATCGTAAAGCGTCAACACCAAGGCATTATCCGCCGGAATCGAACCCGCCTTCTCCACTTGCAGGGCGATGGCCTGCAGTTCAGTCGTGTTTCCAACGGCAAAGGTTTGACCGGGAGGCGTCGAGTTGTCGACATCAAGCGCCGTAAACCCGCTGCCGGTCGACAATTGATCGGTACCTCCGACTTGTTGCCCGCCAACCTGTATATCGTACGAGGTAGGAATATTCGGGCCGGTTTTGAAGGATAACGTTTTTCCGCTTACCGAGGATCCGCCCGAGTAGAGCGTGCCGCCCGCATAGGAACTGGCGTCGTAACCGTAAAGAATGTACCGGTTATTCCTATCAAACGGCTTGCTCGTCGTAAACTCCATGTAATACTGGTTGCCCGGAAGCACGCCGACATCCTCGGCAAAGTTGAAAATCTCCCATGCGTAACCGCCTTGAACGGATTGAGCCAACAAAGTGCTTTGAGCAAGCTGTTGATGCTTATAGGGAGAATCCCACAAGGTCAATGTCAAATTCATGCTTGCGGAGGTCTGGACAAGTCCGACTTTCTCAATCTGAACCGCAATAGAAGGAATGTAAGTCGTGTTCGGTCCGGTCGTAAACGTTTGACCGGTCACGTTTACATCAATGGGTATGCCGCCGCTGCCCGAACCCGTCTGATCCGGATTATTTAACACCTTACGATAATTCGCCGAACCGACTGGATGGATCTCTCGGATCGCGAGCGTTCCATAACGACTCGAGTTGTTGGCCATGTTGACGCTAAACCAATCTCCCGCATTGCTGCCGGTATTTCGGTAATTATAAGTCTCGGCTATTTTTCCGATGCTTTCATTGTAAGTACCCGTTCCACCACCATTAGATGAAAGCCCATGGCTCGTTTCGCTACCGCTATTGCCAAAATCAACCGTATCCAGCACGCCGGCAATCGGGTCCGTCACGGCAGCCGTATAGATCCAATGATTGTTTGGCGCCGACGCGTCGCTGTAATTATTTACGATTTCATATTGAATCAGATGATTGCCATCTTTGGTCGGGGTCCAGGTCCAAGTCAAATATCTTAAACTCCAAGCCTGGCCTGATGCGTTCACCGCCATATTGAATCCGCCCCCTGGCGGGGTAATTTGCTGCGAGCTGATGTAATCGCCGTCAATATAGAGTTTCACGGTAACGTTCTGACCGGCGGGTGTAGGCGAATTCCCGTTATTCCCGATCTGCGTGGTTATGGTCATGGATGTTCCGACCGTACCGGTTCCAGACTTCACGACCGTCGTATCTACCGAGGATACTGTCGTATTAACGAATAATTCGATGCCGCTCGCCATAGCTTCACTCTTGCTCGCCGGGTAGACAAAGGATGTGAGGATTAGAACCGCAATCATAACAACTGTCCATGATTTGACTAACAACCTGGATCCTTTCATCATCGAACCTCCTTAAGCTTTGTCATTTAGGGTGGGACGGATGCCCCGACTCAGGCTGCTTTACCAGAGTCGGAGCACAACGTCCCATATGGCATTTCCCGTTTAGGAGCCGATCGTCAATTCGTTAAATGTAACGGAAACGATGCCTCCCCAATCAAATGCGGTTTCAGCAATGACCAGTTTCACATACGCGGTTTTTTTCTGTTGGACAAATGAAGTGAAATCCAGTTCAGTTATGCCACCTGTAAGATCTCCTACAAATTCATTTGCGTTCTCTGCGCTGTCACCGACATATACGCTGATTTTGGAACCGAATACGCCCGCTCTGACCGCGATCTCGCTCTTCAGACTCAGAAACGCGTCGCCCGCGCTATCCAGTTTGTATATAACGGTGGCTTGCTCATGTATGGGCCACGTATTGTCAGGACCGCCCTGCCCCTTATAAAACCCGCGAATCGCCGGAACGAATACGCCTCCGGCCGCTTCCACGTTACCGTAAATCGCCTTATCTGCGATGACGACAACCTCGTCCGTCGGAACTTTGTACGTTTCGTTAGCCTCTAGCGTGCGGCACACCGATTCGTTCGAACAGGAAGTCACCTGATCAAACCGGCTTTCGTAGATCGTTCGGACATCGGCAACCGTCAACGCCAATTTCCGTTCAATCACGGTTTCGCCTTGCGTCGCCCTAACAGTCAATTCGGTTGTTCCCGCAGTCACTCCGGTAACGATGCCTTCATCCGAAACGGTGGCCACCGATACGTCGCTGCTGGCCATATCGATCTTGAGCAGCTGCAAGTTCATTTCCACCGCTTGGTCGTTGTAGGCTTTGATGGCAATGGCGATCGTATCGTTCGCGCCGATCACATTCTTGTCAAGAACGGCTTCCAATTCGGAGAGCTTGTTGGAAGCAATCTCCAAAGCCAGCTTATTGGACTTGACGACATTGCCTCCGATTGAAACATAGGCTTGAACGGTCGTTGTTCCCGGTTGTTTCAGCTTCAAACCGCCTCCGGACGCTTCCGCCAGATCGGAATCGCCTATGATATAGGCGATCCTGGCATCCTTCAAGTACACAGGGTCGCCATTGCTATACCTGGCTTCGATCGTAAGCGGAATGGACTGCCCGGCGAACAGCGTACCGTCAGGAAGGCTGATCACGGCGGAATCGAGTTCGCGTAATTCCGCTTTCTTTTTGATTTTGACATCATTCAAGCTAGCCCACGTGTCATTGGAAGCTGTTCGAAGCTCGACCTTAACGTAAACCGTTGTCAGCCCCGCCACATCATCCGTCAATCGAATTGCGCGGGTGAGGGTGAAATTGCCTTCTTCTCCGCCGGGCTCGATTCCGCCGACTTCAGTCCACTCCGTCAAGTCGTCGCTGATCGACCATTTGACGCTTTGCGGGTCCGGATTCCCCATGATCGCCCTGCCGCTGTATTCGATCGCCAGCTCGGACATTGGCGTTCCGCTGTTGATCCTCCATACGATGCTGCCGACTTCGGATATATGATCCGGTCTGACCACTTTGTCCGCATAATTGGCATCCAAAGGCACAGTGCGGACGTTGTCAACGGAAAATGCGCGTTCCATCCAATCTCCATCCGCAAGCTCGAACGTTTCGGCGACAAGCGTATCGTACACTTCGGCGATTTTAAGTGCTCTGACAGGACTGCCCTCATACGTGTACGGACTATAAGTGACCGTAACCTGATCCCCGATTTCGAAGCCCAAGTCGTCCAGATCGGCAGTCAGAATGCCGCTCCCCGTCGCTTTAGGCGAATCAAGCACCGCATCCGCCCCAATTTCGAACTCGTGTAGTCCATCCAATTCAATCGCGGCATTGCTCGACACTCCCCGAATGGAGATCGGCCGAATGTCCGTAACGGTGCCGAAAATCTGGCCATAATAAGCACGAACATGGACGGCCTCGTTATTCTCGTTCGTCGTGATCCTGAGCAATTCCCCATCGTTCAATATCTCGATTGGCACCTCTTCAAGTTCGCCGTCCTCCGCACCGGCCGCTCCTCTTTCGATAACGGCGTCATCCGCAAGCTTCAGCTCTACGAAGTTGACGTATTCTCCGATTTCCGGGTCTTGCGATTCCAAATAAATGTATCCTTTTGGCGTCGGCTTGTTTAAATTCTTGTTCTTGCTGACAAAGGCAGCTTCAAAAGACTCGGGATACCGCTTCTCGCTTTCGGCAAACACCGTCAGTATAAATACCGCTTTTCCTCCGACAGCCAGAACTGCCCCGGAATCTCCCGCCGTCGTCGTTTGAACCGTATAGATGCCGCCATCATCGGAAACGGCTTTGTAATATTGTCCGTTCACGAGACCGGACAACGTAACTGTCGCATCCCGTACAACCTCAGCCTTCAATGAGAATCGCGTTTCTTCATCGGCTTCGTAGAGGACAATATCGGCGATGCGCTGACTGCCCCCGAGATCGATTTCAATCGGGAACTTGCCGAGCTTTCCTCCCCCCTTAACCGTATATTTTGCCGGCAAGGTCTCGGAAAGCTCGCGGATTAGCCGATCGTATGCTGTCCGATACTTCCCCGCGCGGTAGAGAGCCGTTATGGATTGGTAAGTGTCATTTTCGCCGGATTTGATCCGATACGCATTCATAAGCCGCTCGACATCCGCCCGGTAGCTGATCCATAAATTCCGAAGGCGCATCTGATCGACCGTGTAGACGGTACCATCCGAATGTCCGGTTTGTTTATCCCACGGCAGAAACGCTTCGAATGCCCAGATGGAGGTCCAACTGTACAAACTGGACGGCAACCCCGGAGAAAACAACCTCAGCTCGACATAAGCAACATCCGCATCGCGATCGATATGATCGCTAACCTCCACCACTTCCGAGTTGAAATTTTTCAAAGTCGCCGCCAGCGTTAAATCGCCTTCCTCCGGTCCGGCCCAAACTTCGACCCGGTTATCGGCATTCAGCGAACTCAGTGCTCGTCCTTCCACTTTCACGGTCAGACCGGAAGCGAACGAATCGCCATCGTTGTCCAGTCGGAAGGTCAGACGGCCGCCATCGACGTTCCCATTATCGGGAGTCGCTACATATTTTTCGACCAACACTTCTCGCTGTACGCCTTCGACACCGACGAGCATTGCATTTACGGTCAACGAATCCACAGCTTTGAAATCATATTTTCCAAATGGCTTGTCGTATGCGGGTACAGCGACCAGTTCTGCGCGTTGGCCGTCATAATCGTCAATCAACTGGCGATCGCCCGCATGATAGTTGTACACGTTCACATAGTCGGCTCCGTACATGTACGCTTGTTTCAGCGTATGCATGTCGGTGAGACTGCCTCGTTCCGCATTTACGTCCGCGTATTTGCCTCGAGCGACGATATAGTCCAGATAGCGGGCATCCAGCTCCCCGGCCCACTCCGCCCCGAAACGGATGTCATTCACCATATGCGTTTCCCAATGCGCCCTCTTCTCGTCCCAATCGGGATAGTTTGGCGTGGGGAACATATGCGTGTACGCATTCTCCATCAACTGGCTGTCGGGATAGATGATCTGCCCCTGATCGACGACGATGGCATTGTAACCGTAGCCTTCCGCAATGGCGCCGGAAAGCGTGCCGATATAAGTCGTAAGATTGCCCGACATCCACAACTTTTCCTCCTGGGACAAGCCATCCTCAGGATTCAAGGCAACGCCGTCGGCAGCCGCGGCAGCTATGGTGTCCGGCCCAAAGTCTCCACCGGCTTCCGGCGACGCATTAAAAGCAAAATAAGGCCAATATAATGGTTCGTTTTCGGTAAAAATGACGACAGGCGGCAGCGAACTTCCACTCGCTTTCATTGCAGCCGTCTTGCCGGAAATAAAGCTGGCAACTCCCTTGACCTTGTCGGCGCGCACTTGGTTGTAGTGCGCGTTGTTCATCGTCAGCCACGGCGTATTGGACCATATATTCGGCGTGGTCAATTTCCAGTTGCCTCTGCCGTCGATGTTGAGCGGGTCGTAAACGATCTGATTGTAAGGTATATCCGTCCAGCGACCGCCCTTGCCGTCAGGTCCGCTCGGCGTGCCTCCCCACCAGGAATTGATGCTGAGATGGATCGGGATGTCGGCATCGCTTGATAAGCGCATTAAATATTCCAGACGACGCTCCAGTTCTTTTTCGCTCCATTGCATGTAAAGAATTTCGAACCCCAGAGCAGGCTTGTACATATCCATTCCGGCATATTCATCCTTGATATCCCGAACAAGCTGCAGATCCGTCTCATAGTCGTCCCATTTGAGCACCGGCTGGAGCAATCCGACGGTCATCTGCCGGCCGATCTCTTCGTTCTCGAGCAAACGGTCAAATCGACTGTACGCCCATAGCCGGCCGAAGTGAACGCGCGCATCCCCATAATTCCGAAGCTCTACCTCGATTTTGCCCGCGCTTCCGGCAACGGAAGCGGGCACTTCAATAAAATAATGATTGGGACCTTCCGAAGCTTCCTCGTACGTCCTGAAATACACTTCTTCGCCATTGACCAGAACGGTATAGGCCAATAGCTCATCGGAACGGGTATGAATTTCCTCCAACTCCAGTGTGACTTCACGACCGGGATAAGGATGATCCATTTCAAAAGAGATACTCGATTCCGCTTCTTCTAGATATCGAACGGTGTATGTGTCCGCCAGCTCTCCGACTTTGGTGTCGATTTCATCGATTCCCGAGTTGCCTTGCACAATTAAATTTGCATGTTGTTCATCGTTCGTTTGTCCAAAAGCAAAATGGATGACTCGTTCCTGCAGTGCAGGAACGCCCGGCCCGTTCCCGGAGCCTGGGTTGCCTTCATTCTCCGACTCGGAAACCGTTGTTCCGCCAGAGAACGAGACCCCGTCCGCAACCAAGACCCGGCTGGGCGATTTCTCAAACTTTACGCCGTCAGCCCGTATGTCCGCCTCAACAACCTCCCCGTCTCCCGTCACATCTGCCTTCCCCTCGGCAATAAAGCGATCAATTCGGACGCCGGGAGACAAGTTTATTTTCGCCGAAGCTCCGTTTTTTGTAACAAGCAGTTGGGCGATCGTGCCTCCCAGGATTTGAACCGTCAACCCTTCCGACTGAATAATGACCGATTCGAAGGTTCCGTCCAGCTTCACACCCGAGTACAAATGCGTTACTGCGATGACCGACCCATCTTCGGAAATGATACGAACCCGTTGGTCCGGTTTATTGACAACGAGGGAGGCCAGAATGGAACGTATCAAATAAATGCCGTTCTCGCCGCCGCCTTCCATGTAAACGGTCCCTTTGACCGTAACGCCGTCAAGCGTCACATCGCCATCCCCGATGCCCGCGGCAAGGTAGAGATTTCCGTTAATCGTCATATTTCGCAAAGTAACGTCCTCGGTGTTCACTACCAGATTACCGTCGATATTTTCGGAGAAAACGCCGGCTGCATTCACCAAGCGACCCATCAACCGATCGGATATCGTCAAAGCCTCGGCTCGGGTCAACAGCGATGCAGGCGCGAAATGGCCAGAGGGCAATCCTGTAATCGCTTTCAGTTCTAATAATGCACTTATAGCTTCTGTCGCCCAGCCTGAGATTGTATCGGCATCCTTGAACTTAAGGTAAGCTTGCTTGTCCGATGCCTTCGCGCGAAACGCCTTGGCCAGAACAACCGCGGCTTCCTGTCTGCTGATCGGGCTTAACGGCCGAAACTTGCCGTCGCCATCCCCTTGTATGATGCCTGCTCCTATTGCCTTCAGCAAGTCCTCGCGGTACCAGGCTTGCGAGGGAACATCGGCGAGCTCCGCTTCCGGTTTCTCCGTAAACTTGAAGATTCGATTAAGCAAAGCAATGAATTCTGCGCGTCCTATGGGCCGGTTTGGTTGGAATGTACCGTCGGCATAACCGTTAATCAAGCCGTAGTCTTTCCAACTTCTTATTGTGGCCGCCGCCCAATGGGCGTCCTCTGTACGTTGGGTTTCAACCAAAGTCGGCTTCGCTATTGCATCTTCTGCAAAAGCAGTGGATACTGTCGTCCATCCTATTGCTAAGGCTAGCACGCATGAGACGAGGCGTTTGCTTCTTGTAGCCATACTTCACGCTCCTTAAGTGATCAGGTACAAACGGAACAATTTTTTATCTCAGTTGCAACGGTCCATTTTTATCAATGAACCGTTGCATCTGCTGCTTTCTAACGGGATTGCTTCGTCATCTCCTGAGGGGAAACGGCATAGCCGCGATCCATTAAGGCGATCAGGGCAAGCAAACCTCCCCAATGGTAGTAGCGGTCGCTGTTTTTTACGTCGCAGCCCTCGCCGGTATCGCCGTTGTAATTTTCATGGACATGCCCGTGCATCGCCCATTCCTTAAGGATGAGTTCGGCCGATTTGTCCGCAAGAAGCCGGGCCGTCTCCGTTTCTCCTTGGTTGCGCAGACCGAGATAGACTAGCATGTTCATCGGAGCCCATATTCGCCCGCGCCAATATTCCTGATCGGGATAAGCCGGATCATTCCGCGAGATGGAAGGCAGTACCCAATCCCCCCAGAACTCCTCCGGGTTTAATAAATGCTCGTCGATCATGCGCTTTACTTGCTCATCGGAAACGTACGGCGTCAGCAATGGATAGAAGTTCGTCGGAGACAAACGTTCGCTGAATGCACCCGTATCGGTCCTCAAATTACGGAAAATGCCCGTTTGCTCATCCCATAGCCGCTGCATGCCCGAACCAAACCGATCCGCCGACCGGCGAAGCGCTTCAGCCCGTTCGCGATCATTGAGAATTTCCGCGATCTCCGCCAAGGCGAGACAGTCCCAAATATACAAACCCATCAAACCGGCATCGGCAAGTTTTAGCGTATTTTTGGTTTTATCGAACGGGATTTCGTCGTACATCGGCGAATTATCCAGCCCGGATTCAAGCGCTGCTCCAAACGTGTCGTGGACGCCCGCCGATTCCCATAAGTTATCCGCTACCGGCGTCATCGGATTGGAGCCCCAGGCCAGCAACCCTTCCTCGATCTGCCGATTATCCGGCCACCAGGCGTTCCAGGCGCATAGCTGCTCGTATACTTCCTCCAAAAACCAACGATCACCGTATTTGCGATAGAGCTGCAGAACAATAAACGAGCCTACCGGCGGTTGTGAGCGATCCCGCGAAATGACCGTTCCCGACCAATCGAAGTTCGGCACGAAGCCGTCAGCCACAGCCGCCCGAGTGATCTCGACCGCATTAGCATAAGCAAGGTCGCGATTGTCCTCCATGCACATGTAAGCGGCAAAGTAGGTATCCCAGCAGAAAAGCTTGTAGCCCTGGTCGTTCCAGATGCGACTTACCGGCGTGACGACCCGTTGATATTTGGGTTCGTAGATTGTATCCCATGCCATGCAGGCTTGCATGGAGGCGTACAAATCCGCTGCATCGCCAAATGCCAATCGGCGAGCTTCCGCAATTCCGCGGCGCCGCTGATCGATGAGCGCCTGGATGGCCGCCAACCCGGTCGGCTTGCCGGTTGACAAGCCGACCGTCTCATGGAGCGACAAGGCGATATAGGGTCCGGATGCGGGAACATGATATTCCTCGACGACGGAGCCGGTCGAATAGAGTCTAACGTTCCGATCCGGAAAGACAGCCTCGATGCTACCGTCGTTCGCGTGTTGGACATACCCTTTGCGGTTCCACAGGATGCCGCATTCGGCGATCAGAACAGCGGGCTTGAGCTGGTTGCGCAGCGGAGTGACAAGCAGAAAAAGTTCTCCGTTTTCTACCGCGCTTTCGACACGCAGCTCGATGTCCCGCCATTGCAAGGTCAGCTCGGTATAAGACCCGTCGTAGCTGCGCAAACCGGGACGAACGACTTCCTGATCCTTGCCTTGCCGTCCGATCAGGGCTTCCGCCAGATAGCCGCCTTCCCGGTATTCCTTGATGCCGAGCTTGATCGCGGCGCTCTCCGGCAGCAGCACATGCGTCAGGACGCTGCGGGTATACCAGGTGTTCCAGCCGGACGACAAATTCTCTTGCACTTGATCGTATTCGAAGACAGATGCTGCAGTAGGATCCTGACTTATGTAAATGTCCGACATTCGAATCATTCCTTTATCGTGAATTGGATCGTGACAATTTCCTTAGGTTTCAATTCTAAGGTCAGACAACGATCGGTGCCGTCCGTCTCCAACGTCAGCTCACGGCGTACTTCGCCGTTCAGCCCGATGGCATGAGCGCCGAGAATCGGCAGTCGGACGCGGATGGAGCCGCTGGCAGCCGTTTCTCCGAGGTTGACTAAACGTAGTTCGATGCCCTCCCGGTCATCCGGAGCCGGACGCAGGCTGGTGACATGCAATAGCGCATTGTCGATCTCCAACCAACCGCGCTGTCCGCTTTGTCGATATTCCGCTATCGCTGGAACGGCTTCCTCACTTGGATCCGGAATGAGGATACCCCGACTTTGAACCGAAATGGCCTGTTCATCCGCCACGCGCCAAGGCGCGATAGCGCGATCTTGACGATCGACGGTCAGGCCATAGTGGAAGGTCAGCACCCTTTGTACTTGTCCTCCCGGAGTCTTTAATCCGGGGCCGGGACGATTGGTCGTCGCCATCCCGCGATCACCGCCACCGAGATAGGCCACGCTCCGCAACAAGGTAATCGCCAACGTCCCTTCATCGGCCGCGCGGTCGGAAGGAATCCATTCGTATTCATGGAGTCCATGCGCGTTAACGATCGTTCTGGTTTCACCATGGTCGGCAAATACGTAATGCTGGAACGGAAAAGTCGTCGGTTCATTTTCCACCCAGACGTCCATTGGGGGCTGCTGCACGCGGTCCGGCCGTTCCGAAACATCGAACGCGCCTCCAGCCTGAATCGGCCGTTCCCCCTTCTTCATCGGAAACAACAGACGCAAGCGATGGTCAAGCGCGCGGTTATCCACCGTCGTTTGGACCGACGCGGTGCGGCTGCGCGACACAAGCGTCACTTCAGTCCGGATGTCCAGCGCAACCAAATCCGAACTTCTCCTTCTCGCATCCGGTTCCGCCGAGCGCGGTACGAGCAGCTCATAGGAAACGGTCAAACGCTGCCATCCGCGACCTTCTCCCGATACGCGAATGCTTCGGACCATCGCAGACGTGAAATGTTCGTTTAGCAGCGGGCGGGAGTACAAATATTCGTCGCCGACGTCGCCGCTGTCCTCGAAGCGATGCAGACCCCGCAAATGCTCTCCGGTCTCCAAATCGGTCCAGGTCAAGGTTCCGTCAGATTCTGCCGTAATCCGAACGAACTCGTTTTCAATTGAATGGGAGGTCGCCCTCGCCGGGATGTGCGCAAATTCCGGTATTTTTCGCAGTTGAGCGGCAATCGTCTTATAGCCGAGCGGCGGCAAATTGCGAACGAAAATGCGGACTTTATGTCTGTAAGTCTCCCCCTTGCCCAGCGGATACCGCAACGAATCGGTTTCGATCGGACAAACCTTCTCGTATTCGACGATTTCCGCCTCGTACGATTCGCCGGCCTCGTCCGTGACTTTAACGGATCTGTATAGCGTGGCGTCATCCGCGTCAAGTTCGATTTCGGTTAACGCGTCCCTGCGCCAGGGCAACGAATTGAACAGCAGCACCGGATTGCCGCCCGGCGGCAGCCACGACAGATCGACTTTGTCGGACATCCGCGCAAGCGTCTCCGTGACCAGTTGCTCGCCGATATGACCGGCTTTGCGGTTACGCGTCTCCATTTCGTCATGGACATCGTCGATGCTGCAGCCGCAGATGCTGTCATGGGGATGATTCTGCAAAACGTATTTCCAGGCTTGCCGGACAAAGGCCGGATGATGCCCGTCCCCGGCTGCGAGCGCCAACGCCTCCAAAGGCTCGACCAATCGTTCCAGCAAATTTTGCACGGTCGCGTTCTGCTGTTTGAGATACACTCTGGCCGAAAGCACGTTCGGAATGATCGTGTTAATTACGCCCCCCGGCGTATGGCTCGTACGTCTGAATTCTCCGCCCAACACCGGAACCTTCGGCAATTCGCCAAAGCAGTCTCGAACGTAGCTTTCAATAGAAGAGAATTTCATCGGAGATTCATTCGGCTTTGTGTTCCATTGGTCGATCATTGCTGTAATATGCCGCTGCGGCTCCATATGATCGAAGCCATTCATCAACAGCACATGACCGCTCTTTGCATACGGACCGATATGGCCAATCAGCTCTCGCAGCCGCTCCTCGGCCTGCTCCTGGCCGACAGGCAAGTTCATGGCACTCGTATATCCGTACATGTGTGACAGGTGTACGGTCTTGACCTGATGCCCGCTCGGGCTCTCCCATTCGAATTCGGTTGGCACTTGTTCGGGAGTTCCGTTTAAGCCACGCCAGATGAGAGCGTACTCAAACCCGTATTCCTTCAACAGTTGAGGCATTTGAGCAATGTGGCCGAATGTGTCCGGCAAATAGCCGACCTCCAACATCGGTCCAAATGACGAGCCGATTCGCCTTCCTTCCTCCAGATTGCGAATCATGGATTCCCCGCTGACGAGAAACTCGTCCACAAGCACGTACCACGGACCGATGGTCAATCGACCTTCGCGAATGAACCGTTCAAGATCCGCCCGACGCTCCGGTCTGATTTCAAGGTAATCCTCCAAAGCTATAACTTGACCGTCGAAATGAAAGCGATATTCCTTGTCTTCGTCCATCGTGCGCAGCAGACGGTCGACCAGACCGACAAGCCGAAAACGGAAAGTTTCAAACGGCAAATACCATTCCCTGTCCCAGTGGGTGTGGGCAACTACATGTATCGATTTGTATGTGCTCATATAAACAGTCTTTCCCCCTGCTTCTTATGCTTTTACAGCACCAGATGTCATGCCTTGAACAAAGTATTTCATTGTAAAGGAGAACAATACCATAAGCGGGATCGAGGCGAGTGTCATCCCGGAGAACATCGAGCCGTAAATGATCTGCTGCGGATCCATGAACCGATATAAGCCTACGGTGACGGTTAACATGGATTGATCGGAAAGGACCAGCAACGGCCAGATGAAGTCGTTCCATGTCGACAAAATATTCACTAGACCCATCGATAAAAAAATCGGAAACGCAAGCGGCAACACCAACCGGAAAAAGACAACCGGCTCGCTGCCCCCGTCCATTCGGATGCTCTCAGTGAGTTCTCTGGGAATTTCTTCAAAAAAGGTGCGAAACACAAAAATGACAACCAACTGCCCGCTTGCGATATAAGGAAGAATCGCCGCCCATGGACTATTGATCAAATTCAAATTCGTGACCAGAACGAACTGCGGGATGAGCGTAAGAATGCCCGGTATCATTAAGAAAGACAACAATATCATAAACAGAGCAGATTTAAGCGGAAAATCGAATCGCGCGAACACATACGCACTAAGACTGGAAACAGCCAAAACGCCAATGACCGTGCCCCCGGAAACAACTAAAGAATTCTTCAAATACACGCCGATTTTGGATGCTGCATCGATGATAAATTCCACATGCGGGGTCAAAGGAAGTCCAAAATAATTGATCGATAACTGATAATTCGTTTTGAACGCCGTTACGAGCATGAAATACATGGGGAACAGTGTGAAAAACAACAACGCGAACAGGAACACAATGACAATGATGCGCGAAAATCTTTGGCTATTCATCTGCGTTACCTCTTTTCCCGCATAAACTTCATATTCAGCAAGGTCAATCCAAGCGTAATCACGAATAGAATGACGCCGATTGCCGAACCGGTTCCGAGCTTGCCGTAAGTAAATGCGTTATTAAACATGTACAGTCCAGGAACCATTGTGTCGTAACCCGGACCGCCCTTGGTCATGATAAGCTGATCGCTGAACTGTTGCGTTCCGCCGATTAATACCAATACAGTTGTCAATCTGATTTGCGGCAAAATCAATTGCAAGTCCACGGTCCAGAAGATTTTCCATGCAGATGCGCCGTCTATTCTGGCTGCTTCTCTTAAAGACTCGTCGATATTTTGAAATCCGGCCAAATAGATGAGGAATCCCAGTCCGCTTACCCACGGAAATCCTTTCATCATGATGGACAACATCGCCGTTAATTGGCTATCGCCCAGCCAAATTTTTTGCCAATTTTCCAAACCCAGTAAGCCGAGCATATGATTAAGCATCCCGTTTCCAGGTTCGTAGAAGAAAAGCCAAAACATCGTTGTGACCATGCCCGGAAGCACCATCGGAATCGTGAAGGAAACTTTAAAAAATCCGGCCAATCCGGTATTGCCCAGGTAGTTGATCAGGTACGCCCCCAAGATGGATGCGCCTTGCAGGATGATAATGTTCCACAACAGAAAGGCCAGCAGAATAATAAAACTGCTTCGGAAGATGGGATCCTGCAACAATTCGACATAATTATCCATGCCAGCGAATGTCGGATTCAAATAATTGGTCATGTTCCAGTCCAGAAACGACATTCTGAAAGCTTCTACAGTCGGGTATAACAGGAACAAGCCGACAAAGAAAAAAGTAGGAAATAGACAAGCGTAAAGCCACATATAGCGCACCGTCTTGCTCATGACTGCCTCCTCGTCCTAATCCGGCGCGATCGGCATACCATACATCTGCCGATCGCGCCGGAAACGATCCCAAGTTCAAAATATTACTGCGCAGCGTTCCATTCCGGATGATTTTTGACGGCTTCTTCAGCGAACTTTTTCAAGTCTTTTCCAAAGTCCTTCAAGAATTCATCCGCCGTCACCTTGCCCGCCAAAAATTCCTGCTGTTTCTTCAACCATCTGTCTTTTTGCTCCGGTGTGAATTCATGGGCGTGGAAACCCATATTCTCGTCATTGCCGAAGGACTCTACGATGGGCTTCAAAATTTCAGGAACTTCAACGCCCGATACGACCGGAATGAGGTTAAGATCCTCGGCGAGCACCTTGGCCCCTCCATCGGGGGCAGTCAAGTATTGCAAGAATTCGACGGACGCACCTTCAGCCTTATTGTCTTTTGCGTTTCGGCTGACGGCAAAGCTCGGCGTCGAACCGATCTTGTATTTATAGCGGACATCTTGACCGAACTCCGAATAAGCAGTGTCCAGATAAGGCATCGGCGCCACGCCATAATTGACCGGGTAGCTACCTTGCTGATGTTGATTCGGATACCAGCTGCCGTTAAGCACCATCGCGGATTTTCCGTCGTTGAATATCCCCTCAAACTCCCAGCTAGCGCTGTTGAAGCCTTCGTTAAAGAAAGGTTTCAAGTCGTTCATTAGCCGCAAGTATTCTCTCAATTCCGGGCTGTCCTTCGTCACTTTGTCCGCAAGGACGGCTTCTGCCCATTCCTTCGGTTCCACTTTGCCGGAACCGTTCGTATCCAGTTCGGCCAAACGCGATTTCCACAAGTAGCCGAATACGTCAGAAGCCAGCCAACCCAGGTTCCAATCCATGGAATTTTGAATGCTGAACGGGATATAGCCCGCATCCTTTGCTTTCTGCGCGACTTCAAGGAATTCCGAAATAGTGGCTGGTGGCTCCGTAACGCCGATTTCATTGAAAATATCCTTGTTGTAATACAAGTTCACCGTGACGACCTGCGTCGGAATGCCGAACAGGCGGGGGTTATTCGCATCGGTCATATCCGTCGCCGACTCGATCAGCCCGGGAAGGAACGATTCTTTCCATGGCTTGTTCGTGTAAGGGCTGACTTCGTCCAAATAAGGCAGCAGATCGACAATCCAGCCGTTCTTATATGCGTCAGCAAACTTCGAGGTACCGCTAACAACTTCAGGCTCGGAACGAGCGATGAATTGGGCTTGCAGCCAGCTCTCCGATTCCTGCGCCGGAATGTACTTCAAGGTTGCATTATTCCCGGACTTTTCATTGTAACCGGCTACAATCTTTTCGTAGGAGGGCCATGCGTATTCGCCTTGATTATGAACGACTGTAAAGGCAACAGGCGCCGAACTGACGGGCGAAGCGGAGGTCTCGGACGGAGTCGGAGTTCCGCTAGAACCGGAATTACCGCTGCATGCGGACAAAGTCGTCACGATCAGCGCTAACATCAAACAAACTGTGCTGGACTTTTTCATTGGCTATCATCCCCTTATGAATTGTGTCTCTTGTCAATCTTTTCTTTGTTACCTGGTATGATACTGATCAATTACTGTCGCTCTTTGCTGCCTCTCCTTCTCAATTGATTAAAATGTTAACGTTAACACTGGATTGATCATATCAGCAGCAGAAAGCGTTGTCAATATTCTCAACATAACATTTAGAACAGAAAATTCAAATGATTCTTCTCCCAAAGACTTGTATTTTTACGCCATAACGCATAAGCTTAGTAAAGAAATGCAACACGTTTAAATATAAATGTTAACGATACCAAATATAGATTGGGGTTTCCACGAATGGCTAGTACAATTACCGACGTTGCCAAATTGGCTGGCGTTTCGGCGCAAACGGTTTCCAGAACGATTAACACCCCTGAACTGGTCAGCAAAAAAACGTTGGACAAAGTTCAACGCGCCATCAATGCGCTCGATTATCATCCAAATATAACCGCACGTCTTCTTGTCAACAATAAAGCGCGATCGATTGGTCTTTTTATGCCGTTCTCGAGCGATCAGGTCAAACAAAGTCTGTTTTTTTCCACCCTTTCGGCCACCATCTGCCAGTTTTGTTCTCAGAATAATTTGATTATGCAGATGTTTACGTCCATGTCGCGAGAGGATTCCAGCCAGTTGTTCGTAAAGTTGTTCAAAGAGCGGCAAGTCGGGGGGCTGATCTTAACTTGTCCCTCAGTCAGTAACGAAGAATTAATTTATCTTCTATCAGAGAAAATTCCGTTCATCATAGTCGGTCGGCCAGGTATCCTTACTGCACAAATTCCCTACGTGGATGTTGATAACGTTAAAGCCGGTACAATAGCAGTAGAGCATTTAATACAGTTTGGGCATCGACGGATCGGTTTTCTGAATGGGCCTTCCAATATGACGCTTTCGATCGACCTCCGCGAGGGTGTAACTGCCATTTCCCGATCTTTCCCTGAGCTTGAAATTTTGGAAGCAGAGACGAATCTGACGTTGGAATGCGGCTATATCGAAGCGCTAAAACTTTTGCAAACGGAGAACCGCCCTACAGCTATTTTCACTGCGGACGATCTGCTAGCTGTCGGAGTCAAGAAAGCGGCCGACGAATTGAATCTTCGTATTCCCGAAGACCTATCCATCATCAGTGGCGTTCAAAACGGTTGGGGACATATTTTGCCTTATAAATTGACGCATGTGGATACGCAATTCGAAAAATTAGGCGATATTGCAGCCCAGCACATGGCACGCTATATTTTACATGAGGAACCCATTAATCTTTCTACGTTGCTAGAAGTCCGTTTGGTGGAGGGCCAGTCTTGCGGATACGTTTCTTAAGGGCTCAGCGCCAAAGACCAATTCGAAACATCCCCGCCTTACTCGCCGTATAACTTATCACCAGAAAAACATGGGAAAGGCGGCATGTATATGGAACTTTATTTCAGCGATCGTTTCTTCAGCGCGGGGACAACGGATATTATGAACGAGGGTGGGACGTCGGTAGGCAGGATGGATCTGGAGAGCATGCTGACTGCAACACTGTCGATCTATCGGGATGATTCGCGATTGAGTTATTCGGGGAAATTCCGATTTTTCTCCAATAAGTGGGAGGTGTTGGACGGCGCAGGTAACGAGATTGGCGTGTTGAGAGCCCGTTTCTCCATGTTCAGCAAACGTTACGAATACGATGCCGGACATCGGGGAGTCTATCAGATCGAGGCTCCCGCCTTCTCGCAGGAATATACGATTCTGGATGAAAGGGAGTCCACGGTCGCTACCTTCCAGAAGGTTAGCAACTGGCTCCAGGCAGGCGCCTTCCGACTCCTTAATCGATCGCCTCAGCTTGACGATTACGAGTTGATCGCGGTCGTCATGGGCGTGCACAACATGCAAAAACGCGCTCGCAACGCAGCCACATAATACAAGAGGGCGACGGGCAAACCTCTTTGCCCCATTAGCTCTTTGCTCCATTTGCGTAACAAGACCGCGCGAATCACGCGCGGTTTTTTACTCTAGATTGTTCGCCTCCATATGCGTCTCTCCCCAGGAACACATAGCGTCCAGAATAGGCTTGAACGACCAGCCATACTCCGTCAACGAATAGATGACCTTGGGCGGCACCTGATCATAGACCGTCCGCTTTACCATGCCGTCGTCCTCCAGCTCGCGCAGCTGCTGGGTCAGCATCTTCTGCGTAATATTCGGCATCAGTTTGCGAAGTTCGCTGGTCCGCTTATCCCCTTTGTCCAGATGGCACAAAATAACAACCTTCCACTTTCCCCCGATCACATCGAGCGTCGCCTCGACCGGAATATTGTAAGGCAATTTTGATTCCCTCCCTTTCACACTTGGCAGGGTACTTTTTAGTGCCTATAGCACTTTTAAGTACGTACTTACCAAAGCATACTGTTAGGCTTATACTAACATCCATGCAGCGAACTGCACAAGCAGCTCACGTGATGATGAACGCACATTAGTCGCTGCGAATTACACTTATACCTGGGAGGGAACATAGATATGGCACAAACAGTTGTCCGGGAGTCCTCGGTAACGAAAAGCAAGCAGTCTTCGGGATCGCTGGCTCTGTTCGCTCTGGCCGTCAGCGCGTTCGGAATCGGAACGACGGAGTTCGTCCCCGTCGGACTGCTTGCATCCATTGCCGGCGATTTGGATATCGGCATCACGCTTGCGGGTCTGCTTATTTCCGGCTACGCCATCGGGGTGGCCGTGGGCGCCCCTATCTTAACGGCGTTAACGAACCGCATGAATCGCAAAACATTGCTAATGACGCTAATGTTTGTCTTCATCGTGGGCAACGTCGTGGCCGCATTATCGACCTCTTTCGCGCTGCTTATGGTCGCACGGTTCATTACCGCGTTCTCGCACGGCGTCTTCTTCTCCATCGGCTCGACGATTGCCGTCCAACTCGTGCCCAAAGAGAAACAAGCCAGCGCGATCGCGCTGATGTTTACGGGATTAACGATCGCCACCGTGACCGGCGTGCCGTTAGGCACTTATATCGGCCAATCATTCGGTTGGCGCTCTACATTTTGGGGAGTAGCCATTCTTGGCATAATCAGCCTGCTGGCCATCGCCAAGCTGCTTCCGGTTAGCCTTAAACAATCGCCGCCTTCCAAGTTTGCCGATATGCTGCGCATTCTTGCGAATCGCAGTCTGCTGCTCGGCTTAGCCATCACCGCTTTGGGATACGGCGGCACGTTCGTCGCTTTTACCTATTTGACCCCGATCCTGCAAGATGTCATGCATCTGAAGCCAGGCAC
The DNA here is from genome assembly GCF_002165585.1 of Paenibacillus sp. MY03. Taxonomy (NCBI): domain Bacteria; kingdom Bacillati; phylum Bacillota; class Bacilli; order Caryophanales; family Paenibacillaceae; genus Paenibacillus; species Paenibacillus sp. MY03. The sequence continues at coordinate 29,930 of NZ_MXQD01000015.1, forward strand.
AGTGGGACTTGTGCTGCTGGTCTACGGAATCGCGGTCGCCATCGGCAACGAGATAGGCGGCAGATGGGCGAACCGTAATCCCATAGGAGCGCTGTTCCGGATGTTCGTCATTCAGACGATCGTACTCGTCGCAATGTCCTTTATGATTCCCTATCAAGTCGCCGGACTAATCGCCATTGGTCTGATGGGATTGTTCGCGTTCATGAACGTGCCCGGTCTGCAGTTATACATTGTCCAATTGGCTGAACGCTATGTACCGTCGGCTGTCGATGTAGCTTCGGCGCTGAACATTGCGGCATTTAACGTCGGCATCGCAATCGGCTCCATTACCGGCGGCATCGTCGTAGACAGTGTCGGCTTGCGTCACACGCCATGGGTTGGCGGCATTATGGTTCTCATCGCCGTGTTGCTTGCCGGCGTATCAATCCGTCTCGGACGGAAAAACTAGACTATTGATAAATTGGAGGCTTATACAAATGACTATTGCAAACCAATCGCAGCAACCAGCCACGTCGCTTCAAAGCACAATAACGCTTCATAACGGAATCTCCATGCCGTGGGTAGGTCTTGGCGTCTTCCAGGTGGAAGAAGGCCAGGAGCTCGTCGACGCCATTCGTTCCGCCGTCCGTCAAGGTTACCGCAGCATCGACACCGCCGCCATCTACGGCAATGAAACCAGCGTTGGCGAAGGCATTCGCCAAGCGCTCGCCGAAAACAATCTGACGCGCGACCAATTGTTCATTACCTCCAAAGTATGGACGGCCGACATGGGCTACGAGGCAACGATAGCCGCTTACGAGACGAGTCTGGGCAAGCTTGGTCTGGACTACCTGGATCTGTATCTGATTCATTGGCCCGTCGAGGGCAAATACAAGGACACCTGGCGCGCCATGGAGAAGCTGTACAAGGACGGTCGGGTCAAAGCCATCGGCGTGAGCAACTTTCAGACCCATCATTTGCGGGATTTGATGGACTCGGCCGAGCTCAAGCCCGTCATCAATCAAGTGGAATTCCATCCACGCCTGACGCAAAAGGAGCTCCTCGCCTATACACGCGAAAAAGGCATTCAGCTTGAAGCATGGTCGCCGCTCATGCAGGGGCAGCTTCTGCAAAACGAAACTTTGGCGCAGATCGCCGAGAGGCACGGAAAATCGGTTGCGCAGGTCATTTTGCGCTGGGACTTGCAGCATGGCGTCGTGACGATACCGAAGTCGACCAAACCCGTCCGGATTGCCCAGAATGGAGATCTGTTCGACTTCTCCCTCTCGCAGGAAGAGATGGACGCGATCGATGCGCTTAATGAGAATCGCCGAGTGGGACCGGACCCGGACAACTTTGACTTCTAATTCGATGCATGCGCTGTCTGCGGGCGTTGAGAATAGTTTCCATTTTTTTGCGCATACTAGGTAGGCTGCCGCGAACTTCAAGGCGTATGTTGGACACCTGCGGCAGATACTACGACTCGTATGCGGAGGTACACATGAATCTACTAGCCATAACAACGGCGCTGATGCTTTTTTTGCATCCCCAGGCGCATGAAACGGCTGCCCATGCAGGAGAAGGCGGCGAGGCGCCAAACGAAGCGATCTCGATCATCAATACCGAGGGACAGACGATCGGTCAAGCCGTATTGACGCAAAAAGGCGACAAAGTCGTGATCCATCTGGAAGCGGAAAAGCTGACGCCAGGCAAACACGGCATCCATATCCACCAGTTCGGCAAATGCGAAGCGCCGGATTTCAAATCGGCAGGCGACCACTTTAACCCGCAAGGGAAGCAGCATGGCTTCAACAATCCGAAGGGCTTCCACGAAGGCGATCTGCCTAATATCGAGGTCGACGCGAACGGCAAAGTCGCCATCGATATCACGACGGCCGTCGTGACGCTCCAGCCCGGCCACCCCAACTCCATTGTGAAGGCGGATGGCGCCTCCCTGATCATCCATGAGAAAGCGGACGACTACGTGACCGACCCGTCGGGCAATTCCGGAGCGCGTATCGCTTGCGGCGTGATCAAGTAGGTAGAGTCAATCGCAAGTATCCATCCGCGTTCACCGCACTCGAGCAAGTTCGGCGTATGGGCTGGCGCGAAATAAAAACGAATCTCATGTAAAAAAGCATCTCCACCAGTCTCTTCAGGACTTGGCGGAGATGCTTTTACGTTTGAGGTGACGTTACTAATGGTGTTTTCTCCCTTTAATTATGCCGGAATGCCTCCCCTGCCAACAATAGATGGAAAACATCCCTCTAAATCCGCTAAAATGGAGCTCCACTATGTTCATTGGATCAATTAGAGGGCGATATTCCCTCTAATTGGTCCAATTCATGGAAAATCATAGAAATTAGTTGGCGTTTTTCCGCTTGTTTATTACTCGTTCGACTGGGCATGCAGCTTGGCATGTGGCTCGGCGTGCGGCTTAGCATGCGGCTCGGCATGCGGCTTAGCATGCGGCTTAGCATGCGGCTTGGCGTGCGGCTCGGTATGCGGCTCGGCATGCGGCTCGGCATGCGGCTCGGCATGCGGCTCGGCATGCGGCTCGGCATGCGGCTTAGCATGTGGCTTGGCATGCGGCTTAGCATGTGGCTTGGCATGCGGCCCGGAGTCGGTTTAGGATGATGCCATCCCCCTGTTCCGTTCCCCACTCAACCCGAGCATTCAGCACAGGATGACGCTACAGCTCGCCTACTCCAACGGAGCCAGATACGCGCCGTCGATAACCGTAATGGCGGAGCTGCCCGGCGTCTTCCAGCCTACAGCGAGATGATCGCCGCCGCCCTCTTCCTTGTGCAGCACCTCGACGTAATAGCGTTGACCCGCTGTCAGCGTGATGGAGCCGGATTGCTGGCCCGGATTCTGCGTAAAGCTCAGCTCGTTCACCCAGTCGACGACTTCGCCGATCTGCACTTTGTTGCCAGGCGTATTGTCCGTGCTGAGGTACAGCACGCTGTTGTTGTCGCCCGCGACTGAGAATTGGTACGTGCCCGTCACCGTCGGCACGATATATCCGCGAATGCGCGTGCCGTAATTGTCGCCCCAGTTCGACGGCGCCTGAAAGCTTGTAAGCGTGCTGATGCCGGATGGCGTCGTCGACAACGGAATGCTTGCCACCGTCGGTCCCGTGATGCCCGTCCAATATTCGCGAGTAATGGAACCGGTCGGCGTCGTTCCGCCGGAAGCATTCGTCGTGACGCTCAGCGCGGAGCTTGCCGCGGATATGTTGCCCGCCGCGTCCTTCGCCTTCACCGTGAAGCTGTAGGCCGTGCTCGCCGACAAACCCGTCACGGTATAGCTCGTTGCGCCGGTCGTCGTTCCCGCCAGCGTCGAACCGTTATAGATCTCGTAGCCCGTCACGCCTACGTTATCCGTGGAAGCCGTCCACGACAAGCTTACGCTGATCGAGGTTTTAGATGGAGAGGCCAGCCCTGTCGGAGCCGTCGGCGCTTGCGTATCGCCGCCACCGCCTCCCCCTCCGCCAGTCGCCATGTTCACGAAACAGGATTTGTATTGGCCGGGCGCCGCGTCTCCAAACGTATTGTTGGAGCACATGACGCTGTTCGTGTACGTGCCGTAATTCCAACTGCTGCCTGCCCCGTAGCGCACTTCCTTCGTGCCCGTGAAGCTGCACCAGTTGTTCTCGCCCGCGCAGAGCTCCCATACCGGCACCGGCGTGGAATCCGTCGTGACGCTAAGCGCCGAGCTTGCCGCCGAAAGGTTGCCGGATGTATCCTTCGCCTTGACCGTAAAGCTGTAAGCCGTGTTCGGGGATAATCCCGTCACGTTGAAGGAGGTCGTGCCGCCGCCGATCGTCGTGCCGACGAGGCCGCCGTTCGCGTAGATTTCGTAGCCGGCCAGACCGACATTATCCGTCGATGCCGTCCATGTCAGCGTAACGCTCGTGTTCGTCTTCGAAGGCGAAGTCAGATTTGTCGGCGTCGTCGGCGCCGTCGTATCAGGCGGACCGGCTACGACCGTGATCGTCTGTTCCTTCACGTGCGCGCGCCCTCCGTTATCCCATACGCCGAGAATGACTTGATACGTACCCGGATTCTGGTAGGTATAAGTCGGGCTGACCGTCGTAACGGGCAAGCCTTCGCCCAGATCCCACAGGTTCTCGACGATCGTGCCGTTGTCCGTGGACGTGTTCGTAAATGTCACCGGCTGGCCAAGCTGCACCGTCAGCGGCGCGGTAAAGTTCGCCACCGGCTTCGGATCGCTGAATCCTCGGCTTGTCAGCTGCGTGTCCGTGCCGTTGCCGCTGACCGTATTGCCGCTCCACTCGAGATGCGAAGCGGACGTCGGATACTGATCGATGGAAGGTCCCCCGTTGCCGGTAATCGTATTGTTGACAAAGCTCAGACGATCCGTGCCGCCGGCCGTCGTGATCTCGATCGCTTTTCTGCCGTTGTCGCGAATGATATTGCTGTCGAACGTAATGTTCTGCGTGTTGCCGTGGATGCGGACCGCGTTGCCGTCATAACCGGGATAAGCCGCGGAAGGGTGGCCGATGGGACCGTCTTCGAATATATTTTTGTAGAAATATTGGAATTGCTCCGTCTGCCCCGTGCCCTCGCCTTGCAACTGCATGCCCCACATGACCATGTTCTGGATCGTGTTGTAATTCCAGAGCTGGTAGCCCGTGCCGGGCGATTGCTGGATGCCGACCTGCTGGCCGCCGTCGACGAGGTTGCCGCTTGTCACGCCGTGGTCGACCATGACCTCCAGGCCCATGTTGCCGACCGTGCCGTCCGACGCCCTGACGACGTTATTTCGCACGGCGATATAAGCGGAGCGTACGGCGCTGATCCAGTGGTCGACGTTGTTGTTCTCGATGATGGAGTTGTCGACGTTTGTATGAAGCTCGATGCCCAGACCCTCCATTTTTTTGCCCGTGCCGGTCACGGTATTGCCGCGAATGACCGCTCCCGGACTGTCGTCGTTCAGGAAAATGCCGCCGCGTCCCGTCAGATGGACGACGTTGTTCTCGACGAGCGCATTGTCGGAGCCCCACCCGATGCGGACGCCGCCGCCCCAGTCGGAGTTCACTCCGATGTTGGTGATGATGTTGTCCTTTACGACAAGGTTGTCGGTGTTGATGCCGTACAGAGCGAACGGTCCGAAACCCGAAGACATGGCCATGTCTTTGACGTTCAGATTCAGCATCTTGTTGCCGCTGCCGTTCTCCGAGACGACGACCGATTGGGGCACCGTGCTGTTGTTCGCGTCGAGCGTCATGTTGGACACTTCCGCACCCGTCAGGTTGTACAAGGAGAAAAACGTATTCGCCGTGGTCGAATTGTGTTTAACGATCGTCGTGTCTCTGCCCGCACCCGTAATTTTTACGCCGGACTTGCCGCTGACCGCGCTTGTTAAGTAATAAGTACCTGCGGGAATGAATACCGTGTCGCCGCTGGATGCCGCGTCGACCGCCGCCTGAAAGGCCGCGCTGTCGGAAACCGCGTCGTTGCCTGCGGCCCCGTAACTCGTTACGTCGAACGTCGCGGCATGCGCGATCGGCGTCGGCAGCACCGGCAGCAGCATCGACATGGCGCATAAAGCGCTGAATAGGCGCAGCTTCAGCCTCGGTCGTTGAATGATCGCTGTCATAAGTAATCCCTCGCTTTGTTTAGGGCGTGTCTGAATACTCCAAGGGGAGCAGATTTTGCCGAATTTTCGTTCCATGCAAGGAACTTTTGTGAAGGCGTACCGGGGGTACGTCAAACAAAAGTGACGAAGCAGGGGGCGGAAAGGCGGTGAAAGATGCCCCTGAGCGGGTTTTCAGACACGACCTAGATTGGCTTCCACTCAGAATGATTCCTGCTCTCTACCCTGATCGTGAAGTATACAATCCATGATGACTCTCTGTTGCCGCCGCTGTCGGCCTCACCTCCTTGTCATCATCTAGCCAATCTTTCCCTAGCCAAGACGAGCCTGCTTATTATGCTCATATGTAACTCTGGGTGCCCGCCCCATTCGCTTGATCCAACTATTATCTTTCTTTCTCTTGCAGATAGAATAGGGCGGGAATCCGGCAAACTCGCCTTCATTCCCGCCCTTCTATCGTGCAACAACCGCGCCGCGAAGCGAAACTGTTCATTTCTCGAATCGCTTTACTTGCCGGCTGTATTTATGATTAATAGCTGTATAATTCGATTCAACGTTGTCGAAGCTTGTCATCACGGATGTTCCAATTCGTCTTCATTCAAGGGGAAAATATAACGGAGATGGATATTTCCATAAGTCGACGACCACGTGCTCGAATTATTCGTCGCCTCCCGTTCGCCGCTAAGCGTGGACACGTATCCGATTCGAAAGTCCTTCACGCCAGTCCGGCTCCATTCCCATATGCCTAACGTGCCTCCCGTCCCCTGCCGTTTTGGAACCGACTTCTGAATATCTATCCAATCGTCCGGGATACGGCTGACTCCGTAACGCTGATCTTGCAAACTGACGCCCATCTCCATCTGTACGCGCGGGCTGTAAAAATCGTTGCCGTCCGATCGTCCCGCATTCCGATTGCGAATCAGATAGAAGTCGAGCTCTTCTACCTTGGATTCCGGGGCAAGGTTCCACACCAAATATTGTTTGGAGGGATCGTCTTCTCTTAAATGCCACATTTGAGGGTTGCCGTCGCTATCGATGGACCGAATCTCCCAATCGAACCGATCCCACACCCAGAAGCTCATACCGTAATCCCCGTTTGTCGACACGAACGGCACGAACAGATGCCGGCTGTCCAGCATGACAATGTCCTGCACCTCCGAGACGTCCGCCCGTTCATTCAACTCATTAATCATCCGCGCGGCCAGCTCTTTGTCGCTCATCGGCGTCGGCCCGATCCCGATCCATTTCCAGAAAATAAACGAACCGGCGGCAAGCACGAGGATAGCCGCAATGATCGCTCGCTTCATCAATGGCTCCCTCCTCTTCCGTCCGTCCACTGGAGTAAAGGCGACTTCGATTCATAATAGTAATATTGATTGTCCCGAGCAATAATGAGCCCCAAGCCGTCCGACTTGATGTACGCCTCATACCGAATGCCGCTGCCCCGCTTTGGCTCTGCTCCCAATAAAGCGTAAGGATAAAACTCCTTGCCTTGGTCGCGAGCCTCGTAATACCAATCCAGCGACTCTTCGAATTGCCGCTGCGGCTTCAAGTCATCAATAAGCTCCTTGAACCGGGCTTCATGCAACGACACGCCCTCCTCCGCGGATGGATGGATGCCGACGATTCGTGCATGATCGATCTTGGACAAATAAGTGGATAGTTGATCCTTGGGATAAACAAGCTCATGACCCCAAAACCCGAGCAGTCCAATAACAAGAAAAACATAATTGCACCAAAAGCCTGTCCAAGCATACGAACGATATCGGATCCTGGATGCCCAAGGCAGGAATAAATAGACCAGCCACACGCCAATTGGCACGATCGCCAGCTTTGCGACATAGCCTCCCAAAGGAAAACTAATAGAGAACGAAAACAGACTGATGCACGCGACGAGCAGCGCTCTCCATAGAGCCGGACGCTCGGACGATTGCCGACGATACCGGCGAAGCACGAGTCCTATCAGTATGCTCCAGCTTAACAGCATCGTCGCAATTCCTGCCAGATCGTCCGGCCACAGCTTGATCTCCAGCTCAAATCCCTCTTTTCCCTTTATAGTGATAACATGCACCCTAACCTTCCACTCTCAAAAAAGCAAAAACCGGGCAGCGAGGTCGAACCTTGCGCTGTCCGGTTGGGATTACCTATTTTTTAGGCTTATTCGGTTGAGCCGGCAGCCAATACGGCTTAAATAAACTGGAAGCCAGAGAATTGCCGTCGTGCGATGGGAAAGTAGTAACTTGGACTTCCCCTCCTCTTGAGGACGAACGCCTCTTTCTGGAGCCTTGTCCTTGCTGCCCGTCTCGTGCATGCGGCTTGGAGCGCTGCGGCTGCTGGCCACCCTGGCCGCCAGCCGTTTGGCGTCCGTTCGACGCTTGACGTCCGCCAGCTCCTTGCTGCTTCGAGCTTTGCGGTTGCGAATTCGCGGCTTGTCCTTTGCCTTGGCCCTTTACCTGGCCATCCGACGCTTGCTGCCCATTTGCTGTCTGCTGACTTTTAGACGATTGTTGTCCGCCAGCTCCTTGCTGCTTCGAGCCTTGCGGCTGCGGATTCGCTGCTTGTCCCCCGCCTTGACGCTTTACCTGTCCATTCGCATTCTGCTGTGCATCCGCGCCTTGCCGACTCCTTGCCGGTTGCTGCGCGCCTGCCGACGACTGGCCGCCCCCGCCGCGCTGTCCCTTCGAGCCGCCTTTGCCTCCAGCGACGGCGCCCGCTTCCGACGCGACGAACGCGGCAGCGGCAACCGCAGCCTCGCCCTGCATAGGGTACGGATGTCCGTCCACCACCGGTATCTTCTTCTGAATCAGCTTCTCGATGTCCTTGAGGTACGGCAGCTCCTCTTCTTCGCAGAAGGAAACCGCAATGCCGCTATGTCCTGCGCGTCCCGTACGACCGATCCGGTGAACGTACGTCTCCGGTATGTTCGGCAGGTTGAAGTTGTATACATGCGACAGCTCCTCGATGTCGATGCCGCGAGCGGCAATATCCGTCGCCACGAGGACGCGTGTCGCGCCGTTCTTGAAGTTGTTCAGGGCGCCTTGGCGTGCGTTCTGCGACTTGTCGCCGTGGATCGCCTGCGCCGTAATCTTAACACGGTTCAAGGCGCGAGCCACTCGGTCGGCGCCATGTTTCGTGCGGGTAAAAACAAGCGCCGAAGCGATCGACTCGTCGCCCAGCAGATCGGCAAGCAAGGCGATCTTGTTAGGCTTGTCGACAAAGTAGACGGATTGCTCGATGCGATCCACTGTCGACGATGCCGGTGTTACTTCGATCTTGGCTGGGTTGACCAGCAAAGAGTCGGCAAGCTTCGCGATCTCCGGCGGCATCGTCGCCGAGAACAGCATCGTCTGTTTCTTCGATGTAAGCTTGGCGACGATCTTCTTGACGTCGTTAATAAAGCCCATATCGAGCATCCGGTCGGCCTCGTCCAGCACGAGCACTTGTACCTTGGACAGATCGATAAAGCCTTGATTCATCAGGTCCATCAGCCTGCCCGGCGTTGCGATCAATATGTCGACTCCGCGCTCCAGCTTGCTCTCCTGTCCCTTCTGGGATACCCCTCCCACGATGGAGGTTGTCCGCAGCGGCGTATGGCGGCTGTATGCGAAGATGTTCTCCTCGATCTGAATCGCCAGCTCCCGCGTCGGCGTCAGAATAAGCGACCGGATCGGCCGGCGTTTGTGCGGAGGTTTCGGGCCCTCGCATAGCTGCTGAATGATCGGCAGCGAGAATGCCGCCGTCTTGCCCGTACCCGTCTGCGCGCAGCCAAGCACGTCCTTGCCGTGCAACGCGACCGGGATCGCCTGTTCTTGGATCGGCGTCGGCTGCGTCAATTGTTCTTCCTTCAAAGCCTGCAAAATTTCAGGCATTAATTGCAATTCATTGAAATTCATGTGTTCTCCTACATTCCTCAAGTATTTTGGTATGGGTGAGGGTCGTTCCTCACATCATACCACAATCGGGACGCTAGTGAGAACAATCCGTTATTTCCTTCTCTTTGCGAGCACAAGCTCCACCTTCCGAGGCTCCCCGGTCAATTGCAGCCGCAGGAACGCGACCCTGTCTCCGATCAGCTTCGCCGTAACGCCTTTCGAGACGGACAGCACCTCATAGCCCGATAGATCATCCCAATAAGCCAACCCCATCGGCATCGGCTTCCAGTAGCCGATCTCGAACGCCAGCGCAATCCTCTCTTCCGTCTTCTCATAGCCCGCAACAAACAGCCCCGGAGGTTTCTCCTCGAATTCATCGGCCATATTGCCCTGGCCCACATAACTGCGAAGCGTCCTCGGCACGCATTCGCCCTCCACGATCGCCAGCTGGCATTCCTTGTCGTAATACAGCAGCGTGCGCGGCCACGGCCCCGAGCCTGCTCCGCCCATCGTCAACGTATATTCGTTCGTCCCGGGCCGGATCAACGTATCTTGGGTCAGCATATAGGCCGGCGCCGTCTCTTCATTATGCTCGTGGTACAACTCCATTGCCCGAGGCACCGTCGTCAAGGTAATGGGATATTTCGTAATGTGGGCAAAAAAAAGTTCCAGCATATCCGCGCAAGCGTCTACATGCGAAGCCGGGAATACCGCAAAGCGCTCGCCGTATTCCATCTCGTGCGCCTCCTGCTGTTGGAGGAAAAACACCTGATCGTTGTGAGCCGTATTGTCCAAATAATCGGCAAATAGATTTTTCCAGTATTCGATGTCCTCGCCCGTACACAAGCCTGCCCTCAGCACGTCGTTAGGGTCGGTCGAATAGATCACCGGGCTGCGGGAGTGGTACGTCAAGTTCAGATCCCGAGCCGTCCATTCGCAAGCGACAATCTTGCCTTTGCCGGAATGAGGCGCTTTGTAACGCTTGCCGTCTACGTACCAGGAGCCCCAGGGAATGCCCTTATGCGTAATGCCGTCCCACCATACCTGCTCCCAGCAGTATCCCCACATTCCCTGGAAATCAAGCTCCTCCAGGATTTCGATAACTTCGTTGCAGATTTTGCCCCGGCCCGCTACCTTCGTCTTTGCCCATGGGAAGGCACTCTCCACGATAGCCCATGCCTCTTCCAGCTTCGACTTGAACACCGACTTGTCCGCGCCGCAATCCTCAATGAAAAAGGGCGTCTGCAAAATCACGTTATCGCCGTACCGCTCATGCCAATCGTTGATCCTCTCCTTCAATACGGGCACGGACCCCTTGTTCACGATCCAGGTGACCGGCACCCCGTGCTTGTGGGCGATCGCGGCCGTCCGGTCGATGCCGTCGACGGCGACGCCCTTCCCCCAAGGCGTATCGTAATGCGCGGCATAGCTGACGAACGTGTAGATCAAATTTTGCGGTTTAACCATGCGGCTTCTCTCCTTTTTGAACGACCTCTCTAAGAAAGAAAGCTGTCCGAGGGGATCCGCCTGGACCCCCGGGACAGCCCCGTCTTCCATCAAAAAATTACTTCTGCGCAGCTTTCCAAGCGTCAACTTGCGTTTGAATTTCCGCTCTGACCTTCTCAATGCCCGCATCTTCGAACTTCCGGTTGCGTTCTTCGAGCAATTTTACCGGATTCGCGATGCCGCCCGTACTGATTGCCTTGTACTCCGTCGCGATCGCGGTCAACTGCGTAATTTCATTTTTTACGTTGGTATCCTTAAAGACGAAGCCCAGAAGCGGAGAACGTTTCGCTTCATTGTTATACTGGATCCAGTTCGTGTAGAGGTCGTCCGGCTGACCCGGCTTCAGGTAATTAATCATTTGGTTGCCGACGACCCAGAACAGGGCGCTTGTGCCGTAGCCGGAATCCGCGATCGGCTCGATGCGGTTATCGCCTGCTTTTTTGTAATGCACGTCTTCTATGCCGTTAACGATCAGATTGACCACGTAAGGATCGGTATGCAGATAGTTCAGCACCATCATGGCGCGCGCCGGATCCTTGGACGTACGGGAGATAGAAAACATGGAGCCTGTCGTCAGATCCGTCGTAACGAGAGGTTCGTCGATGACGTTCGATATAAATTCGAACTGGTTGTTCGTGGACAGATTAAGTTCGATGTCCGCGCCCGGCTTCCAGACCGCGTTTTGATACCAGATCTTGCCTTGCTTGCGCACATCCCCGATATTCGTGCTCGAAGTCGCCGCATCGCTGTTCGTGTAGCCCAGCTCATACCAGTTGCGGGCGCGTTCGAACTCGGATTTGTTGATATCGACGATCTGCTGGTCGAGCGCGGAAATGATGCTGATGTTGTCCGACTTCGTGTAATCGTAAAAGAACAAGGCCAGCTTGCCGGGAGTCGGTCCAACCGGACGGTAGTTGGAGTTTTGCTCGTACATGGCGCCGTCGCCGCCGCCGCCGGATACGAAGTTGGGGATGATGTCCGGCTCGCTTTCTTTGATGACCTTCATCCACGGTTCGAGATCCGCTGTCGTTTTGATGGATTCCAGCGGGATTTGATACTTGTCGACGATATCTTTGCGCATCGTAATAGCACGGCTTTGCGTAATTTCTTTGTTCGTCGGAACGGCGTACAGTTTGCCGTCCAGGCGCGGCGCTTCCAGATAGAGCGGATTCAACTGTTCCTTAATGCCCGCGCCATACTGCTCCAGCAGTTCGTCCAGCTCGATAAATGCGCCCTTCGTTACATTGGAGAAGAAGTCCAGCCAGGAAGCCGTGAACACAAGGTCCATCTTCTCGCCGCTGTTCATCATCAGCTCCGTTTTTTGTTTGTATTCGGCTCCTACAATCGGATTCAGCTTCACGGTAGCGTTAATTTTTTCTCTAAAAAACTCGTTCAGCTTCTCTTCGACCAATGCAACGTCGCGCTCCGGTTTACCATGGTATGTGATAGATACCTCATACGGCTCGAGCTCGGGCTCCTTCGCCCCTTCCGTTGCAGCCGGCGCTTTCGTCGCCTCCGCGCTCTGGGTAGGTTCCGCCGTGCCGCTGTTGCCCGAACACGCTTGCAGCAACATCGTCATAAGAAGTCCAAGCGCGATCAGAATAGGCATACCCCGTTTTCTTTGTTTCATGTTTTACCCTCCTCGTTAGTGAGAAACGTCAACTTGCTTATATAGAACGATCGCCCCCCAAGGCGCCTAAGGCGGTGATCGAAGCTACCAACCTTGCCGGCGGATCAGCCTTTGACCGCGCCCACCGTCAAACCTTTGACAAAATACTTCTGAAAGAACGGATACACGAGCAGGATCGGCCCCATGCCGACGACCGCCATCGCCATCTGCAGCGATTCATTCGGCAGCTCCTGCATCAAGGTCGGATTCTGTGCGGCCAGCTCGACGTTGTTTCGCAAATACTGTACGTCGTTTAATACCCTCATCATTAAATATTGCAGCGGATACTTGTCTTCGCTCGATATAAAGAGCAGGGCGTTGAACCAGTCGTTCCAGTAATGAATGGTGCTAAACAAAGCCATAGTCGCCAGAACGGGCAACGAAAGCGGCAGCACGATGCGGACGAATATTTTTATTTCGCCGGCCCCGTCGATTCTCGCGGATTCGATAAGAGCCGGGTGGATCGTCGTCTGGAAAAACGTCCGCATGATGATGACGTTAAACGGCACGATCAAGAGCGGCAAAATAAGCGATAGATAAGAATCTTTGATGCCAAGCACCTGCGTATAAACGAGGTACCGGCTCACGATGCCGCCGTTGAACAACATCGTAAAGAAGAGAAAAAACGTAAATGCGTTGCGGTAAGGATAATCGCCCCTCGAGATCGGGTAGGCGTACAGCGCCATCAGCATGACGCTGAGCACTGTGCCTGCCACGGTAATGCCGATGCTGACCGCATAGCCGCCGAACACCATCCCGTAATCCTTAAACAGGGAATCGTAAGCAATTAGAGAAAAGCGGCTTGGCAAGAAGCTGTAGCCATTTGATAAAATGGAATCGCCATGCGTAAAAGAGACGATGATGACAAGCAAGACGGGCAGCAAACAAATCAGCGACAGGATAATAAAAGCGATATTCAGGATGGCGCTCGAGAACGGGGTGAGACTGTTCTCTCTTCGGCTCGTTCGACTTAGCATAAGGTTCACCTCTCGTAATGTCTTCGCGGCGCTTAGCGTTAGAACAACGCTTGTTCCCTGTTGATTTTGCGTACGGCCGCGTTGGTTGCGATGACCATAATAAATCCGACTACCGCCTGCACAAGCGCCGCCGCGGAGGACATGCCGATATCGTTCATCTTCATCAGCGAGCGGTATACGTAGGTATCGACGACGTCGGTGACGGGATACAACGCTCCGGAATCCTGCGGCACTTGATAAAAGAGGCCGAAGTCCGCGCTGAAGATGCTGCCCATGGATAGAATCGTCATGATAATAATAATCGGCTGAATGGACGGCAGCGTAATATGAATCATTTGTTTCCACTTGGACGCTCCGTCGATAATCGCCGCCTCGTAATATTCGGGATCGATGCCGGCGATGGCCGCGATATAGATGACCGCGCCGATGCCGACTCCCTTCCAGGCGTTAACCAGAATCAGAATGTAAGGCCAAAACGCCTTCTCTGTGTACCAGTAGACGGGATCGATGCCGAACCACTTTAGCACCGTCATGTTCATAAAGCCGAAGTCGGGATGCAGGAACGCGTACACCAGGTAGCTGACGACGACCATGGACAAGAAGTTGGGCATGATGATAAACGTCTGATAGCTCTTCGCCAGAAACTTCCTGCGCAGCTCGTTAATCGCGACCGCGATGCCGACGGACAAGACGAGATTGACGGCCATAAACGCCAGGCTGTACAAAATGGTGTTCCTCGTAATGCGGATCAGCGAGCCCGACGAGAACAGGAAGTCGAAGTTGGAGGTTCCCACCCAAGGGCTTCCGAAGATGCCGTCGATATAATTAATGTTCTTGAAGGCGATAAACACGCCGAACATCGGAAGATAGCTGTGTACCAGAATGACCAATGCCGTAGGGAGAAGCATGAACGTCAAATATTTGTATTTCCACATTTGATGCAACCATAGCGCGAACCCGGTTCGCTTTTTCCTGGGCATCGCCTCCGAGGCCGAGCCGCCCCGCTCTCTCATCACTTTCTCCATGTGTCCACTTCCTCTCTCATGAACCTAGTATAGGATGCGGACGGTCATAGAGCGATGATCTATTCCTTGATGAATGTGATGGATAATGAGTTGTCTTATAAAAATAAATCGAACGGAAATCGATACAAGCCCCAATAAAGAGTGCAGAGAGAAGGAGGGACAACGGATGGAACGCTCCATCGAACATTCAAAGCTCGCGGCCGAAGCGCTGGCCGGCAGCCGAGAAGCTTACAGCCGCTTGTATTCGGAAACCGTCAGGGAGGTTTACCAGACCGTTCGCTTCCTGGTCCGCGAAGCATCCGAGGCGGACGACGTCGTTCAGGATATTTATTTGGCGATGTTCCGTTCTTTTCCACGCTATGATCCCGCCCGGCCTTTTCGGCCTTGGCTTATGGGGATTGCGATGCGGCAAATCAGGAATCACCGAAGAAAAAGGTGGATGCAGCTTCGAATTGCAAAAAAAGCGGAAGCGGTGCAGCAAACGGCGGAATACGATTTTTCCGGCGACATTACAGATCGGCTATCTCGTAACTCCTTGGCGCAAAACGTGGAGAAGCTTCCTTACAAGCTGAAGCAGACGGTTATTTTGCATTATTTTCACGAATACACGCAGGAGGAGATCGCCCTGATTCTAGGCATTCCCCTGGGCACCGTCAAATCGCGTATTCATGCCGCTTTGCAAACATTGCGCCGCAAGCGGCAGCTCGGGTTATTTCGAACGGGAAAGGTGGAGGAACTACATGAATCTTGAACGGGAGCTCAGAGAGGAATTGCGGATGCGCGCTTTGGAACAAACGGAGCCGCCGGTCTATCTCGAAGAATCCATTTGGAAAAAACAGATTGGGCAAAGGAGCAAACCTATGAAAAAATGGTTGATTGCGGGAGTTTTATCCGCCGCGCTATTGATTCCGACGGGCGCTTACGCCGGGTATACGTATTGGGCCGATACGATCTACGGTTCAAAGGAGCAAGCCGAGGGAATAGGTTTGAATGCCCAGCGTTACGAGGATTTGGAGAGAAGGCTGGCGGAAACAAAGCAAAGCCTGGCCCCGGAGGATTTTGAAGAGTTTATGCTGCTGCTTCAAAACCTCGGCGGTCTGGTGCTGAAATACGGCAGCGACGGCGAAGCTCCGACTACCGAGCAATTGTCGGACGCGGATTATGAAAGCTACCTCCATTGGACAAGCCGACTGGAGCCGCTGCTCGCCAAGCTGAGCGAAGCGGAAGCTTCGCGCGATGCCGAAGAGCGCAATCAATTTGCGGACGAGCTGTTGGCCATGGCCGAGAAAAAGCTGGACGGAGAGGAGTTGTCCGCGTTCGTCCGGCTTGTGCAGGCCATGCAAAAGTATGAAGCAAAGGTATCGGATAGCGACGGAAGCCTTCACATGGAGCGTCTCTCGCCGGCAGAGCAGAAGGAATTGAATCGCCTTCGCGAGGAAACCCAACCGTATTTTGAAAAACTGGGCATTGAAACGGCGCGTAACCATCCATAAAAGATAGAAGGGGGCCGTCCAATAAGACTCAAAAAAAAGTTGGGCGGAAAACCAATTCCGTCCAACTTTTTTACTTTTTCAGGAAAGTGGCGAGGCGGATGCCTGCCACTTAACATTCAACCAAAACCGGGGCGTCCAGCATTCCGTTTTCACTGAGCCGGCCTATTTGATGGACTGTGTATGAATTTTCATACACGTTTGGCCAGATGCCGGCTGTTTGGTGAATTGTATATGAATTTTCATACACGTTTGGCCAGATGCCAGTCTGTTTGGTGGATTGTATATGAATTTTCATACACGTTTGGCCAGATACCGGTCTGTTTGGTGGATTGTGTATGAATTTTCATACACGTTTGACCAGGAGCCGGCCTATTTGGTGGATTGTGTATGAATTTTCATACACGTTTGGCCAGGTACCGGCCTATTTGGTGAATTGTGTATGATTTTTCTTTACCCATCAATAAGGATTACTCGCGCAGGAGCCGCGTCGATCCCGGTTAGCTTAAGCGGTGCGACAATTAAGGTATACGCTCCTGGCGGAACGTCTTGGAGTCTCAAACCTTCGACAATGACGATATTCCGCCCCATTAATGTACGGTGTGTAGGATAACCCGGCTGAGAGCGTTCAATCCCAAGTGCGTCTATCCCTACGAGCGACACATTCAATTCCGCCAGATAAGCCGCGCCATCCTCGCGAAGGTAGATAAATTCGGGATCAAACGCTTCGGTGAAGGAATTGGCCGTTTTCAACAAAATCCTCTCCCCCTCTTGAATGTTGAACGGAAGCAGGTCTTGTCTGGCGATCTCTCCCCGGATCTTGGTTAAATCCAACACCCTTGCAGTTCCTACAAGCTGCTCCAGGGTGATCGTTTCGATTGTTTCTCCATTCTCCAGCATATGTAACGGTGCATCCACATGCGTACCTGTGTGTACATTCAATGATATTTTGCTTTCATGAGGTTTGCCTTGTTGATGATTTTGGACATTTGTAATAGATGGCCGTTTAAGTTCACTGTTTTTCCAAACCTGCATATCTTCTTTAATGGTCATACTTATATCATAGATACGACTCAAGCTTATCCCCCCTTCATTCTACTCTCTTTGACTTGTTTCTTTATTTATAGAGCGGGCCATACGCCGTGCAGGCTCTGTAATCTACTCCTTCAGGATCCTTGGTCCCGAAGGCGCTCCAGGAGCTTGGACGGAACAATTGCTTCACAGGTACATTATGCATATTGACCGGGATACGCAGCATGCTCGCCAGCGTAATCAAGTCTGCACCAATATGTCCGTAGGAGACAGCACAATGATTGGAACCCCAGTTCTCCATGACAGAATACACATCATCGAATACAGGATCATCCTTTATACGGTCAGGTACAAACCAAGTTGTAGGCCAGGTAGGGGTTGTCCGCTGATCAAGCCTGTCATGCATATCAGACGGCAATTCTACCGTGTAGCCTTCAGCTAGCTGTAGGACAGGACCAATCCCCTCGATCAGATTGATACGCACCATTGTAGCTGCCATACCGCCCTTGGTCGTATAGTCCGTCGAATAGCCACCTCCCGCAAATTGATCCATGTAGGTAGGACGCCAGGAAACAGCCTGCAGGCAATCTGTCACCTCATCATCTGTAATATCCCAAAATGGTTTCATGGCCGGGTTACCATCGATCTTCTGCTCCCCTGTTCCATCTAGAGCCGCTGGACCCGAATTAATTAAATGTATAATGCCGTCTGCTGCAATTCCCGTTAATTGTTGCCCGGTAACCCGCTTTACTGCTTCGGGACTCCAATAAGTTCTTACATCAGCGAATACTTGAGCCGCATTAGTCAGCAAATGCCCCATCAGCATCGTAATCGCATTTAAATTATCATTTTCCGTCGCCACAATAAAGGGCTCGCGCTTGCCGCTCCAATCAAAGGAGGAGGTTAGAATTGCTTCCAGGAAATCCGCGCTGGGATAATGGTCCGTCCATTCCCTCTGCCCTTGGAAACCTGCGGCTATCGCATTATAGCCGTATGCCTCCTCTTCCCAGCCGAGCTCTGCAAGACTCGGGTTGCCAATCATCAGATCACGCGTAATGAGGGCCATCTTGACCACCGTTTCCCAATTGCGATCCTTTACAGACCTCTCGAGCCGCATCTCCTCCGGGTTGGGATCGTCTCCCTCTATACAATTCGCCTTCACCCAATCAAGCGCAGCCACGTATTCCTCCGGATCGAAGATGCCGCGTTCTATACGTCTTGTCACCTCGGTCATATCGACATAAGCATTGCGCATTCCGAGATAATGCTGATAGAAGCTGTCATCCACAATACAACCTGCAATACCCATCGAAACCGATCCAATAGATAGATAGGATTTTCCTTTCAGCATAGCTACAACAAGACCCGCACGACTGAATCGGAGCAACATGTCACTTACATCCGCAGGTATTGAAGTGTCATCCAGATCCTTCACATCTCTACCATATATTTTGAATGCAGGAATCCCCTTCTGATTATGGGCCGCATGCAGCGCCGCCAAATACACAGCCCCCGGGCGCTCTGTTCCATTGAAGCCCCAGATCGCGTGAGGAATTTGCGGATCCAGCTCCATCGTCTCAAGGGGATAACACCAGCCTGACGCAACCGAAATCATGAGGCCAACGCCCTCTCTGGCAAATTGCGCGGAACAACGGGAAGCCTCGCTTACACCGGAAATCAATGTATCGCTAATGACGCAGCGCACCGGACTGCCATCTGGATATCTAAGAGTTTCCGTCAGCAGTTGCGCCACATTGTGCGCAAGCTCCATCGTCATGTCTTTCAGCGCCGCCTTGACCAGTTTTCTGCGATCAATAATTGGACGTATTCCGATTGCGGGAAAACCGCCCGAGTAGCGATTTTGCAATGATATCATGCCTATCCCCCCACTCCTTCATATGTACCGGACAGACCATGTTTCTTCATCAAACTTTTAATAAAAGAAACTCCTTCACGAACGAGCGTATCTCCATTGCTGGCCAGCCGCCTCCATACCCAAGTGTTCATGTTGTCAGTCACGTCTACGAACGACTCAAGCGCAGCATATCCTTTATAATTCAACTCGCCAAGCGCACGGAACAGATCATCCCAATGGACAAGCCCCGTTCCAGGAATCCCCCGATCATTCTCGCAGAGATGATAGTGAATCAGGTCGGCTCCCGCGGCTTTTGTTGCTTCATAGAAGCTTTTTTCTTCCATATTCATATGATAAGTGTCCAGATGAATCTTAATATTCGGCTCTCCAATCATCGCTTTTAGCTTCAGCGCTTGCTCACATGTATTGACCAGATAGGTTTCATACCGGTTAACCGGCTCCAGTCCGATCTGTACACCATGGCTTTGAGCATAAATTGCAGCCTCACGAAGACACTCGGCTGCATAGCCCCATTCCTGTTCCTTTGGCGGCGCAGAGGCCGCCTTTACATGCTGCGAATAGACGACTCCCGAGAAATTGGTTTTCCCTATCGCAGCCGTCGCCGCAATACACTCTTTGAGATAGTCGACGCCCTTTCGTCGAATCGACGCATCCGTACTTGTTATATCGGTATCGCCGAGCAGCACAGTCGAGGTAACTGCGTCAAGTCCGGCATCCTCCAAGCGGCGCCTCACCGCTGCAGCATCAAACGTATCAAGCGTCATGAGCGGAATTTCAATAAAATCCAGCTCCAGCTCCTTTACCCTGTCAATTAAGTGCAGCGTTTCATTGCTCCAACGCGAACACCAGGCATAAGCGTGAATACCCAGTTTCATGATCCGGACACCTCCAAAAGATCGATAATATGCTGCGAAGCCATCATTCCCATATTATCAACGGCGTTAAGGGTAGACGCCGCGCAATGAGAGCTGATAATTAAATTATCAAGCTGCAGCAATTGGGGATTGTTCGGCGGCTCCTGCTCGAAAACATCAATTCCAGCCCCCCAAATACGTCCGCTGCCAAGCGCTTCTATCAGCGCATCCTCATCGATTAGCCCGCCTCGTGCCGTATTGACAATGACCGCATTGGGCTTCATCCAGCCGAATGCCTCCCTGTTTATGACTCGTGCCGTCTTCTCGTTTAAAGGCATATGCAGACTGATAAAATCCGCCTCCTCCAGGAGCGATCTGATCGTATCGCAATAGCGAAAGCCCCGCTCCTGTGCAAGCTCCTCATTGCGATATACATCATACGCAATGATCGTCATGCCAAAGCCTGCCGCCCTTCTCGCGACTGCCTGTCCAATTGCGCCAAACCCGATTAACCCAAGCGTCTTCCCATACATATCAGTGGCAGTCACTGTCTTCCACTGATTAGAGCGGCACTGTCTGTCGATGTACGCTACCTTTCTGGCTGTTGCGAGCATCAAGGCAAAGGTATAGTCCGCAACGGCCTCGGTATTGGCTCCTGCTGTCACTGTAACCGGAATGCCGGTTTGCCTAGCGTATTCTAAATCAATATTGTCTGTGCCAACTCCATATTTAGAAATCGCTTTCAGCTTTGGCGCGCTTGCCAGTACGTCGCGGTCGAGCGGATCCACTCCTACAATGACACCATCCACATCCGCTATCAATTGCAGCATTTCCGCCTTGCTTAATATGCGTCCATATGGATTAGCTATAATTTCAAATCCGTGCTCCCGAAGCATCTCGATCGGCATCATGCTGTTTTTCCCGAAAGAACGCGGCGTTACCAGCACCTTTTTCCTTTTGTTCATCGCCACTCCCTCCCGTCGCCATTATTTCCATTTGGGATTGTCCAACAAAACGACCTCTTTGTTCTGCTCTACGACTATATTACGGTATCCCTTCGTTTCAATCGTCCCGTAATCATGGCCCGCATCCGCCCGAAATACATAGAAAGTAATCAACGGCTCATCGCCCGTATTGATGCTTCGATGCGCATATCTTCCGGGCACGTAAACAGCCTTCCCCGGCGTAAATTCCTGAACGTCGCATTGGCCCTCTGGATTTTCCATCAGCATCAAGCCTTTGCCCCCGATACAGTAATAAACCTCTGCCGTATCCAATATCGTATGGAAATGTCCTTTGGTCATATAAAACTCATTGCCCACCTTGCCCGGATATACAATACTTGTTCCGAAGGCCAAATTGCCGTCCGACTCCGGGATGCCGAGCTCATGAAATTCGTATACAAGCGGATCTGATCCTTGCATGAGTTGATCAAACGCCTCATCATCCGCATACATACCTTTCATTTGCGACAGGTAGCGCTTGAGTGATGGCTTCGCATTGGAAAGTCCATTATTGAGGCTGAAATATACGGTAAAAGGCGAAAGCGGGTTCTTCATGATATCCGCTCCGGAATCAGCTGCTGCCATTAAAATTTGCCTCCTTCTGCTTTGCTGGCCTTTCGCAACTCCATAGCGATACGTTCCAATCGTTCGAACCTTTCGCCTTCAATACTCGTGTGGAATACTTCTGCAATGACCTGAGTCCAGCCATGGATAAAATAAATCCAGCCATCCTCTACCCACAACTGTTTGCCGGCCTGCTGAGACAACGCCTGGTGTTTAAAATCGAGCTCCCCCCGGTAATTCAGCTCCCATACCAGACTACTTATAGGGAATTCCGCTTGATCCGTCAGCGGCGAGCCCGGTCGATCCTTGCCGAGCCCTGTAGCGTTAACGATAAGCGAGCCCCGCGGCATCTCGGCAAGCACCCGATCATTGTCAAGCGGCTCGGGACAAAGCCGATATTCGAACTTAACAGGCGTCTCTATTCGGCCAAGCAATTGCTCCGCTGCATGGAGCCGTTGCTGACTGCGGTTGGTAATAACAATCCGCTCCGGCACATTGCTCCCATGCTCCCTCTTCGTCAAATAGCCGGCAATCGCCAATGCGCTTCCGCCCGCTCCCATAATCATCGCTTGACCCTTGCTGGTCTCCCAATGCCGCGCAGGAACAAACGCCTCCAGCGACAGTCCGCTAGAAATGGGATCCTTGGCATGTCCGGCTAGCGATTCTCCATTTTTGGAGATCGAGGAAACCTCCTCGAACATATCGGCATAATCATCAAGCGTATCAAACAAATCCTTGGCTGCATGGTACAAATCAATTTTGTGCGTCGTGACCAGTGCCCCGAGCGAAAGCGGATCCTTCTTAATAAAATCAACCGCTTGCCGGTACAATTCCGGATCGGCATGGATGCCAATATCAATGCCCTTTATTTGCGCATCCTTTAATCCCAACTCTTCCGCCCATAGCGGAAACAAGTTCATAATCGATGACTGGCCTGTCGTCACTCCGATGAAATACATGGTTGGCTGAGCAGCCTTTTCTGGAAGCCCCATCCTCATCCCTCAACTTTCATATTTCAGTTGCCGATATAAATCATTCATCGTATTAAGCGTTTTTAAATAATGACTGGCATGCCGTTCATACTGACTGCGCTTCCCTGGATCAGGGTAATAGCTTTGAGTGGCACCGGTGAGTCCTGCAACAGAATCGGCAATGCTGGCAATCATCCCGGTCCCCTTGCCAACCAATAACGCCCCCGCAAGCAGCGATGAATCAACCGTGTCCAAAACCCGATATGGAATGCCAAGCACATCCGCTTTAATTTGATTAAACACGGAGCTGCGAGCGCCTCCGCCCGTCACGCGAACTTCCTCATAATCAACCTTGCCAATGAGCTGCTCCAGCGTGTTCAAGTAATACTTGTATTCATAAGCGATTGCCTCCAGCATAGAGCGGAACAAATCCCCCTTGTCATGGGCAAAATCCAGACCGCTCCAGCTCCCCTTCATAGACGATTGGTTGGGACAAACACGTCCACCGTAATGCGGAATAAACATTAGTCCCCCACTGCCTGGCTGTTTGACGGAAGCGAGCTGATTTAGCTCGTCGTAGTTGCTGCCCGTCTGTTCCCTAAGCCAAGACAAGCAGCCGCCGCCTCCATTGATATAGGCCAGAGGAGTCCATAATTCCGGCAGTACGGATCGGGCATAAATCAAAGTTTTCCCTCCCACGTCCGGCTTGTATTGATCCACGCAGCAGGACAACACGGAAGCCGTCCCCGCCACATCAAACAATTGACCGGAGCTGACAATCCCTGCCCCCAGGATAGACGCTGCCGTATCTCCGCAACCGGCTACAATCGGAGTACCTTGCGCTATTCCCGTCAGCTGGGCATATCGAGAGCTTAGACCGCCTATGACCTCCCATGGCCGCACTATACGCGGCATCTTCGTCTTGTCGATATCAAAGTCCTGCAGCAAAAGATCCGACCACGTTTCCTTCTCCACATCCGCAAATCCGGTAAAATGAAGATGTGTATGGTCGATAAAAGCATCCTCCGCTTTTAATTCAGCCAGCTTCCCTGCAATATAAGCGCTTGGTACCAGAAACTTGGCGATTCGGTTATAGATCTCCGATTGTTCCCTACGCCACCAGATTATCTTAGGTCCGTGCGCATACGTGACCGGGCATCCCGTTATACGTATGTATTCTTCCTCGCCCCACTCCTTGATCAGAGGCATTGTTGCTTCACAACGGCGATCCAGCCAAGAATCAAAAGGCATGACCGTATTCCAGTCCTCATCAATCCCCAATAGGCCGGCCATCTGCCCGTCAATGCCGATACCTGCGATTTGCTCTTGCTTGATGCCGCTTTGCTCTACGACAGAGCGTATGCCTCTAACAACCGATGCCAGCATTTCCTCCGGATCCTGTTCCACCAGCCCGTTGCCGCCCCTAATTAATTGAGATGGGATAAATGCGGTAGCCTGATGGGTACCGTCGAACGCAACTAACGCCACCTTGGTGCCCTGTGTCCCCACATCCGCCGCAATCGCATAATTCGTCCGCGCACTGCTGCTCATCCTCGATAAATGCCTCCTAGTCAAATGAGATTAGTGTTTTGATGCCTTGCGAGCTTCCCGCATAACTCAGCGCTTCATTGAACTGTTCGATCGGGTATCGGGCGGAAATAAGCGGATTAACATCGATAATTCCGTTTGCTATAAATTGCAGGGTTTTGTGAAAATGATGATTGTTGGCTTTCGTCGTTCCCGTTACCATCAATTGCTTGTAGTGAATCGCATTGGTGTTCAAGTTCACCATTTGTCTATCTTTGGGCAGGCCTCCAAAAAAATTGATTCTGCCTTTCATTGCCGCAAGTTCCACCGCAAGCTGTTGCGCTTCAGGCGAAGGATTGGCCGTAACGCACATATCAATTCCTTTACCTTCGGACAGCTCGTAGATCCTTTCTTGAATCCCTTCCGGCCCAACCGGTATAAAGGTAGAATCAACCTCCTTGCAGATACGAAGACGATCAGGAGAACGGTTATTGATAAATACTTTCCCCGCCCCAGACATCTTCGCTAACATCGCGTACATCAAGCCGATAGGCCCGGCGCCTATAATAAGCACATTATCTCCGGGATTAACAGGACATTGTTTAATCCCGTTGTAGACACAGGACAATGGCTCATTCAAAGCTGCGGCATCGTCACTCACATTGTCCGGAATCCTTACAATATTTCCGAATCGAATTGCTTGCTCCGGGATGCGAACATATTCTGCAAAGCCGCCATCCGACTGAATACCAAGAGCTGTATAGTCCCGGCATAGATGCTGATCCCCTTGTACGCATGCATCGCAAATCCCGCATCCCATGTTCGGCGCGACGGTTACTCTCATGCCTTCACTGTAGCCTTCTACCGCACTGCCGACCTCGGCAATGATACCGCTGAACTCATGCCCAAGCGTTCTCGGATTGTCAGCCGTTACACCTGGAAAGCCGTTTTTGATTATCCTCATATCCGTTCCGCATATACCCGCCCGCTTCACCTGGATCAACAGCTCGCGTTCATTAATAGTAGGCATTGGCACATCTATGATTCGAATATCGTTTTTTTCATATAATCGGACCGCCTTCATTGTATGCCCCCTTCCTGTCAACCTAATTTAACAACCGATCCCGAGCCAATCGACCGGTTACCCGCTTCCACAACCTTTACAGCCATCTTGCCATCATATCCCGTCACTCTCGGATTCCTGCCTTCGAGGATCGAAGCTATAAAGTCGGTATCCTCCGCCAAATAAGCTTCCTTGAACAGGGAACGCCAGCTATTCATAAATGGGCGTTTCAATTGATGGTCGCGTCCTGCAACCACTATGGACTTCTCGTGTGTCTGCCCTAGAAAAATAACGCCCTCTGTCCCGACTACCTCCACCCTGCTGTCATAGCCGTACTGAACATAGAGCGCTCCGTCGATGCTTCCTTGTTTGCCGTCGCTGAATTTGGCCGTTAAGGCAACGCTGTCATAAAAGTCAGGGTATTCATGACGAATCTCCCGGTTGCGGAAATTGCCCCCCGTAGCATATACCTCCGAGATCTCCGATTCGGCAAACCATCTGAGCGTGTCAATGTCATGACTGTTGACTTCTGCCAATGGACCGTTGCTTTTCTTTAAATCGTACATCCATGGCATAGGTTTGCTTGGTCCTCGCGTCAACGATTTCACCAATACAACCTCGCCTATGGCCCCACTGTCAATCTGCCTTTTTGCTTCAATGAAGCTATCGTCGAATCGACGCATGAAGGCCATCTGAAGAGTAACCCCTGCAGATTCGCATGCGGCTATCATTTCATCGCATTCTTTCTCGTTCATCGCCATGGGCTTTTCGCACAATACATGTTTGCCTGCCCGTGCAGCCGCAACAACAATTTCCTTATGATAGATAGTAGGGGTTACAACCACCACCGCGTCAATATCCTGATCATCCAATGCCTGTGTGTAATCTGTATAGTACCGATTAATCTCTAATTCGCGTATCGCCTTCTCTGCAGCTTCCTGACTTGGGTCCACAACGGCTACAAGTCTTGCGAACGGAACATTTTTACGAAAATTATGTGCATGAATCAATCCTGCCCGGCCCGCTCCAATGACACAAATCCCGATTTCGCTCTTCGAATTCATTGCGTATGCCACCCTTGCTATAATTATCGTTTGTTATCTTTTACAATCATATGTTATCGATCGCTCGGCATTGATGTGTCGGTCGAGGCGACAGAGAACTAACAGGAGCCGCCCCAACTGCAGGCTCTCTCATTTCAAAAATGGCTGTGATAGGACTTGGCTCAAAAAAATAGCGGTGTCAGGGTGCGAAACCTGCACCGCCATTTTTTGTTTTACGCAACGTGTAACATCACGAATTTACAGACAACCAGATCATCTTGGCGATTTCGGCACGGGTCACGTCCGCTTGCGGATCGAAGCGCCCCCCGCCTTTGCCGCTCACGAATCGGAGCGCTTTTGCGTCCGCAATCGCGCTGCGCGCCCAATGGGATGCATCAGCAATATCAGTGAACGCATCCTCGTCACTAACCTCAGCCTTGTCTTTGTTTAAATAATCGTGCAGTCTCATCAGAATAACAGCCGCTTCTTCACGGGTAATCGTCTCTTCCGGACGGAATCGTCCGTCGAAGCCCGTTACCAGTCCAAGCTCATGTGCTTTGTGCACGTATGCCGCATAATATTTGTCGGATGCAACATCCGAAAATTTCGGGGAACCCGGCACAAGTTTGAAGAAGCCAAGCGCCTTCACCGCGACGACCGCAAAGTCTGCTCGCGTTACGGCATTATCTGGGAGGAATCTCGTCCCGTCAACGCCTTCAATCGCATGCCGAGCTGCCAGCTTGCTGATAAAGCCCTTCGCCCAGTGATTATCCGTATCGGCGAATGTCTTGCGGTATTCCAGTATCGCGTAACTTGAGAAATGGGTGGTGTTGAATATAACCTCATTGCCGTTGAACGTACCTCCCATATAGACTGCTTCCCTGCCATTCAGGTAATAAACGCCGGCCATATCCCTATCCAGTCCTGCCAGCTCTTTGTCCGTCAGCGTCCGAGTAACAGTTACCGCTTTGTCGAACTCGCGAATCGGCGTTATCGTGCCGTCACTACCAACATAATTTAATTCCAACTCGTATACGATTGTCGTGTTGTACATCGACTTGTCGCCCTTAATGACATTCGCCACCTGGTTGTCCACAGAGCCTCCTTGGCCGGTACCTACGAAAAGGCGAATTGTGCCGTCCCCCGCTCTTGCTTGAACCGGCAGCGCTCCTGGCGGATATTGTATCGTTATGGGAGGCGTAACAATTTTCAGTCCTTTACCACTCTCCTGTAGTGCCGCGATCGCTCCCGTCGGCAGCTCCAGTCTGATCGGCCCCCTGATGTCGGCTTCCATTAGAATGACCACATAATCGCTTGTGGCGCCAACAATCGCCTTGTCAATCTGCGCTTTCGTTATTGCAAATGCAAGGCTTCCAGAGGTTGCCTTCGGTTTGACGACAATGACCCCATCGTTTACACTCGTTTCGGTGCCATTATCCTCATTCACTTCTCCTACATTGCTATGGCCGCCTCCCGGATTGGGCTCCAGTTTTCGTCCAATTTTAAATGCCATGGTCTGATTAGAATTCATCTCAATCTCAAACTCATTGTTTTCAAAATCGATCTCGGATCCGGAGATCATCTCCGTGATGACTAAATCACCATTTAACCCCATTTCTTCAGGGTCAAATTTAATTGTCGCCGTATTGCCGGTTGTCTTAGAATCGTTCATAACCGTCAAATACACCGTGGATCCTTTTCCGTAACGTTCCACATATACTTCAGGATGGTTGCTGGTGGCATATGTGATAGATTCCCAGCCGGCTTCCGCCACTTCTTCCACGATCGGCACATATTTCTTAAACAACTCGCGGTCTCGATTGTAGTATTCCGGAGTAATCCAGTAGTTGTTTTCGCTAGCATTTTTGCTAAATGCGCTCGGATAAATGCCGTAGAAGAGGAGACGCTGCATATACAACTCCATATATTCATTTGTGAAATGAGCGAAATCCGTGTTTTGCAGCATATTGTACGGCTTCTGCGCGGAAAGCGTTCTGAAGCGGCTCAAAAGATAATCCGGATCCGGGTTGTAGGAATGATCTACTCCAAGCCAGTTGCGTTCATTGCCCATAATATCCAGCCACGGCATATACATCGAATAGCTATAAGGCGTTCCGTTAGACATCATCATCTTGTCCATGCCGTGCATGCGATCCGATAATTTCTTGACCAGTTCCCACGCGGCAAATGCGCGGTGAACCGCAGGCTGTTTTGTAATAGAAGAATACACCAAAGGCGTCTTCGCAGGACCGAAGTGTCCGCGTTCGTAATCGAGCGTATATGGCCAGCCATCAAGCGTGTCCAAATACTCTCCGTCCATCGCGTCCGCACCACCATAACGCCTTTCCAGAATCTCATCGCTGTAATAAAGCTCGTACCCGTTCGGATAGTCAGGGTAGTCGGGATTCTTTAGATCGGGATTCGAGTTCACCATCCATCTCGCGCCATTTGTCCAAGGAGTCTGTACCATTTGGAGGATCGGATTGCCGAGAGCGTTTTTCATCCCCGCGACGACTGCCATTTGGGCAGGCAGGAAACCTTCTTCCGTCATAATTTCCCGTTCTGAGATCGCGGTCTCAATCGTTTGCGGCAGGTTTTGGTCAATCTTCTGCCACCATGTGGATGGTTCAGTATAGTTAAAATCGTCGATATCGTTATCGATATGAAATTGGCGATCCGGATCGTTATCGTCGCCCTCTTTGTACTGGAAGCCAAAATCCTGCCAGTTAGGGATATCCGCGATCGAAGCGAACGGCATCCATATGCCTTGCTCCTTCGAACGAACGGTATAGAACTCAGGGAAGAGCTCCGTATATTTATCGAACGAGCTTCTAAATCCCCACTCCGGATCGAAACGGTATATCACGAACGAAAAGTCCGCGCTGGAAGGAAAATTCGCTGTATCGGGAGACAAGCCGAATTCGAAAGTGATGAGCAACTGCTTCGTTCCCCGGTTGTAATCCAGCTTATAATGGGTTGGCTTGTTGTAATCGACCGCAAGGGCCAGAGACTTGCCTGATGCCTTATCGTATATCGCCGTAGTCGGGTAAAGTGACAACGGTCCAGTCTCAAAATCCGGTTGATCATTATTCGAATACGTATACGCCTCATCATATGGTCTGATAACTCTGCTTTGGCGAATATAATCGTCCCACACCCAGCCCGATGCGTTCACCGGCAGGGCAAACGATAACGTGACCGCCCGGTCTGACTGCGTTGTGTCGGTCAAACGGCCAGTGACTTTGATGGCGTTGTCCAACTCCTCAAAGTCCGCATCGACCTCCAGACCCAAATCCTCGACCCTGCCTTTATATTCATTCGCTGTACCGGCGCCTGTCCGACGGAATGCATACAAGTTGGAATCGGCTGCCTGATCTCTGATCAAGAATCCGGAAGGTACGCCGGGAACTTTAAGCTCCACATTGTCTTGCTTCAGCGAAGCGATGCCGTTATCGCCTAGCGACAAACTTAATCCGTCCTCCGTCTCCAGTGTCGTATAAGCATTCTGCGGCCGCTCATTTACCTGAGTTACCATCGCATTTTGGAGTTCGGCTCCCGTTGTGATTTCTCTTATCGAGAAATCGTCAAACCATACTTTGCCTGTATGTCTGCTGAACAGGGCATACAAGTAGATTGCCGATACTGGTTTCGGCGGATTATAATAGAACATGCGTTGCTGCCAATCATGCGTACCGTTCATAAACGAGATTGTTTTCGCGTTCAGCCATGTTCCATCGGCGAAAGCAATGTCCATATAGATCGCGTATCCGTTATCGATCTCACCGTCAACTTCTTCCGCCTTGCTCCAGCCGCTGATGGCCAACAAACGAGGCGTAGTCTGATACAGGCCAACCCCGGTATACATGCCTCCCTCATCGGTTGCCGACGTATTTTCCATCATAACGCCGGTCGTGCCGTTGCGTCCGCCCCCATTGTCCAGTGAATATCCCTTGCCGAACGGGTTCCAATCGTTGAGCAAGTTGCCGTTAGTGATTTCCATGCTTCCGTTCGTCACTTTTTCTATACCCTGTGTATCCGTCGGAATAACATTGTAGGCCGTTACACTGTCCAGTTCTTCTACGACAATGTTGTCGAACCACACCGTTCCGGTATGATTTCTAAATATACCAAATATCTTGATCGACTTAATCGGCTTTTCGGGTTCAATATATAGCGTCTTGTACTGCCAACCATGTGTGCCGACATCGAACTGAACATGATAGCCCAATCCCTCGGTTCCGTCGTTGTATACAATATCGGCATATAAGGAGTAATCCGAAGAAATGTTTCCGTCGACATCCAGAGCTTTGCTCCAACCGCTAATCAGCAAAGGCAGGGCCTCTTCTCTGTTCAGCATCAGTTCCTGATAAATACCGTTTTCTGCTGCCTGACCCGATTCCCTAACGATTTTGGCTCCCCGCGAACCTCCTAGCCCCTCCGTATTGGCGACGCTATAACCGGCCAACCAACTATTCCATCCCGTGAAAGCGCCGTCCGCCATATTTCCCAGATCGCTATTTTGCAACAGATTGTCCGCCGGAATTGCAGGCTCTTCGAACGGGTATTCTTCGACTTTAAAATCGTCAAACCATACTTTCCCTGCCGTGTCCTTGAACAATGCATTAATGGTAAGTCTCTTGACCGGTTTTTCCGGGTTTATCGTATACTCGGCATACTGCCAGTCATGCGTGCCGGTATTTAGCGTTACGATCTGTCCCCATAAGGGCGTGCCGTCGTTGTATTCAATATCTACCCATATGGAGTAATTGATGCTTGGACTCCCCGCGACGCCTTCCGCTTTGCTCCAGCCGCCGAACTTTATCGGAGCAATGACACTGCGATTTAAAGTAATTGTTTGAGAGGCTCCGTATTGCGAACCCGCTCCAGTATTATTCTCCATATAAATGGAGTTAGATCCGCTTTTCGCATTGGCTGAATCTAAGGTATAACCTAGATTTAGAGGTGCCCAGTTTGCTGCGTGATTTCCCGATACCGTCTCGAATGAAGGATTCTGAACAGTATCCGTTCGAAATTCTTGAACATTAAAATCGTCGAACCAAACTTCACCCGCTATGCCTCTAAATAATCCGTTTATCGTCAAGCTTTTAATCGGTTTAATAGGATTTATCGTAAACTCGATAAATTGCCAACCGTCCAACCCGGTGTCGAACGCTCGAGCATGTCCCCATTCAGACGTATCATCGTCATATAAGAGGTCTACCCAGATCGAGTATGCGGCAACGTCAGGACTATGAGTCCCGCTTATACCCTCCGCCTTGCTCCAGCCGCTGATCTTGACCGGTGCAATACTAGTACGGTTCAAATGGATGGTCTGATAGATGCCATAATTCGTATTCTCGCCGACGGTATTTTGCAAGTGAATGGACCGTGAGCCGTCATAAACGTTTTCTGCCACTGTATCAACGGTATAGCTGCCTTCCGATATCGCCCAGTGGTCGGCAATGCCGTTTGATGCCGATTCAAACGAAGGGTTCTGCAAGACGGAATTGTAATTGCTTTCTGCGGCCGATACTTCGTTGATAAATTTTTTAAAGCCTGGAATGCTGATAGATGAAAAAAATAGCAAGAACGCAATTATGCAAGCAATACCGGTACGACATGTTTTGCCCATTTCACGTATAACCTCCTACTATAAGGTGTAACCGCATTCAAATCGTCATTCTATCGCGTCATTCTTTCACGCTGCCAAGTACGATTCCGCTGACAAAGTACCGTTGCAAGAACGGATAAATCAACAGAATGGGGAGAGTGGCCACAAACACTTGTGCCGCTTTACTTGTTCGTTCCGATACGTGGATCAGCGTTTTTACTTCTTCGGGCGTAATGAAGCTGACATCCCGTTTAATCAAAATGGTCTGCAAGTAGCTCTGCAGCGGATAATTATGCGGATCGTTCATAAAAATAATGCCGTCAAACCAACTATTCCAGTGGCCCACAAGCGAAAACAATGTGATCGTTGCAATTGCCGGCATTGCCAGCGGAACATAAATCGACCACATAATCCGAAAATGACTTGCACCGTCAATCAAACCAGACTCCTCAACTTCCTTTGGCAATGAACGAAAGAAATTAAGCAGCAGAATCACATTAAATACTGGTACCGCAGTCGGCAATACCAATGCCCAGATGGAGTCGATCAACCCTGTGCTCTTAACCGTAATATAATGGGGGATGAGCCCTCCGCCAAAGAGCATAGTAAAAACGAAATACCAAGCGTAAACGCTTCTCGAACGAAACGACCTCGAGCTCTTTGATAACGGGTAGGCAATCAGAATCGTCAACAAGCAATTGATTGCCGTACCCAAGACTACTCTCTGGGCCGAAACCCACGTGCCTTGCAAAAATTGTTCTTTCATAATAACGAATTTGTAAGAAGAAAGCGTGAACTCGACTGGCCAAAGTAAAACCTCTCCAGCTCCGGCCGCGCTTGCCGAACTCAAAGATAAGGCAAGCACATGAATGATCGGTACCAAACATAAAAATGCGGCAACCGATAAGAAAGCGTAATTAAACCATTGAAAGGCTTGAAGGCCTGTTATCTTAAATCTGCTCATTGAAGCACCTGCTTTAAAAGATTCGATAGTTGGCGAACCGATAAGCCACGAAATAAGAAGTGGCGATCAGAACAAAGGATACCAAAGATTTGAAAAGTCCAAGAGCCGTGGCCACGCCATACTGCGCGCTCTCCAATCCCAAACGATAGATCAGCGTATCAATGATGTCTCCTCGTTCATAAACTAGCGGGCTATACAAGTTATAGACTTGATCAAATCCCGCATTGAGAACGTTACCTAAGCTCAGCGTGCCCACTAGTACGATCATCGGCACAATGCCGGGTATCGAAATATGAATCGTTTGCTTCCAGCGGTTGGCACCGTCGATCTTGGCCGCCTCGTACAGGGAAGGGTTTATGCTGGTCAAAGCAGCCAGATAAACGATTGTGCCGAATCCGAATTCCTTCCAGACATCGGAGAGAACCAGGACAAAAGGGAACCAGTCGTTTCTGCCAAGAAAAAACACGGGCTCCAATCCGAAGAAAGACATCGCCTTGCCAACCAGTCCATTCGACGGGGATAGAATGTCGACCAGGATCCCCCCCAGAATGACCCAAGACATAAAGTGCGGTAAATAGACGAGCGTTTGGACGGTTCTCTTAAACAGCGTCTTTCTGACTTCATTCAGCAACAGCGCAAAAAGAATGGGCACGACAAATCCGACTACGATCTTCAGCACGGCAATGAATACGGTGTTATAGATCACCTGAAGGGTATCTTCCATGGCGAATACGAACCTGAAATTGTCCCAGCCGACCCAAGGCGAATGAAGCACTCCTTTGCCGGGATTAAATTTCTGAAAGGCAATCATGATACCTGCCATCGGGATGTAGCAATAGACAAACACCAACAGCGCGCCGGGAAACAACATGGCATGGAAAGGCCAATTAATTTTATGTTTTTTTCTCATTTACGCTCCTGACCTTCTTTATTAATGAGGGAGGACCGTTTGGACCTCCCTTCGAATCTTATCGTTTAACAGTTTGATACCACTCGTTTACTTCTTGCGTGATGTCGTTGCCGCCGAGGGACTTCCATTGTTCGACGAAAGAATCGAATTCTTCCAGCGGAGCGGCACCGACGATAATTCTCGTGAAAACCTCCTCCTGCTTTTTGGACAACGTACTATTTTTTTCGGCCATTGAAGGTGTCAGCGCACCAAAATATTCGTTAAAGACAAAACGGTTTTCCTGAGTGTACTGATACATGGTTTCGAGCGTGCCGCCTTGTTTCAACTGCATGGCGTAACCCCAATGGTCGGTATTTCCCTTTAAATAATCGGTCATAAAATCGTACAAAATCAATTCCGAGTCCGGCAGAAGCGTCGGGTCTTTTTCGGCCAACGCCTTCGAGATTGCCTTGCCTACCACCGGAAAACGGTCTTGCTTGCCCACGAATGTAGGATTCAATACATAATAGGTCTGATCAGCTCCGCCTTCAATTTGGATTTTCCCTTTGACGTATTTCGCGGCATTCGGTTCCGTTGCCGGAGCATCCATTGCCCAGATGGATTGGTTATACATTTTAATAATCGCTTCGGGGTTTTTGGCTTTCTTGGATACAACATAATATAATCCGGTCGATTTTTGCAGCTGCGCCTTGGCTATTTGATCATCCGCCGACACAATCGGGTATACGCCCCAATCCTGAATGACTTTACCGTCTTTTACAGCCCCGGCTTGCAAGGGATAATTCCCGGTCCAGAAGAGGCCGTATGTGATGCCGATTTTGTCCTGGGCGATCAACTCCGCTTCTTTAGCCAGATCCTTGACGCCAAACTCCTTGTCTATCTCACCGTTCGCGTACATCTCTTTCAGCTTGGCCAACGCGTTTTTCATTTCCGGTTGAATGCTGCCGTATACGAGCTCGCCCGCTTCGTTATTCAGCCAAATGTTGGGGTAGGCATGAAATCCGTTAAAGAAGCCCTGCAAGCCCAACGATCCGCTCATGAGATCCTTCTGAAGCGCCAATCCGAATGTATCATCCTTGCCGTTGCGGTCCGGATCGTTGCGGGTAAATGCCGTCGAGATCGCCTCCAGATCCTGCATCGTCTTAGGCGGCTGCAATCCCAGCTCGGCGAGCCAATCATTGCGGATAAATAAATAGGTCGAATCGTTATGAACGCCGTTCGTGTAAGGCAAAGCCATCATTTTTCCATTAATTTTCGTAGAATCCAGCTGCCCGCCGCCGTCTCGCGTCACGTACTCTTTCGTATACGATGTAGCGTATTTCTCGAAGATTTCGCCGATATCCATCAGCATGTCCGCATCCAGCAATTGCTGGAATTGAACGCTGTTCACTTGCATAAGATCGGGAATATCGCCGCTGGCGATCGCAATGTTCACTTTCTGATCATACTGGGATCCGTCCACGCTCCAGAGATTTTTGATCTTGATCCCCAAATCGTTTTCATAGGCGGCGTACACACCGTTGCGATCATAGCTTTCGCCCTGATCCCATATGATTGAAGGATTCATGGACCTGACTGTCGTGACCTCGACCGGAGGGTCATATTTCTGCATGGGGTCAAAATCTTGTTCCGGAGTCTTGGACGATGATGCCGAAGCTGTCTCTTGCCCTGCCGTTGATGTTGAAGACTTGCCTTCCTGCGATTCATTGCTGCACGCGGCGACAAAAAGACATGCAGCGGCAACTCCCACTAATACGAGTTTCCTGTACACTCTGAGATCCCCCCTAGATTTCTTGGATGAATGCGTTCTCATCTCAGTTTGATTATAAGCAGTGAAACTTTCGTATGTAAGATACGAGTTATGACCTCTTTTCCATGCTTTTCTTTACTTCGCGATATTCTTGCGGCGTCATTTGCACCTGGCTTTTGAAAAAACGAATAAACGCCAAACTGGATTGATAGCCTACAGCCTGCGCAATATCCTGCACCTTCATATCACTTTCAAGCAGCATAAATTGAGCTCTCTCGAGCTTCAAATCCAATACATATTCCCGCAAACCTCGACCGGTCATTTGTTTATACAGCCTGGACAAATAAGATGAGTTAAAATTCGCACGCTCCGCCAACGTCTTCAAAGACACATCGTTCATCAGATTATGTTCGACATAATCATGAATTTTTTCGATCACGCCATGGGATTGCTCCCGCCTTTCTTTTTCGATGCAGTCGAAAATATAAAGCGCCGCCTCGGTAAACCGACTTTTGATTTCGCTGGCGGATTTCGAATCGATTGCTGTATAAATGCGTTTGGGGTCGTAGAGCTCGCGGGCAATGGCTCTCCTGTTTGTTTTGGAAATATAGTAGACAAGGGTGGAAGCCAAACCGTGAAGATAACCTAACCGATAATAGACTGGCGTTTTATTGTCGAATGATACATCCAAATATTCTTCAAACGTTTGGAAAAAGAGCCAACGTTGATTGTTTTCCAGATAATCCGTCAACCTGTTCAGTCTTTCGAAACGCGGTCGCTCTTCTTCGCCTTCTTCCGAGAAGTCGGCGTCACTGCCGCCAGCGCGATCGGCCAGCTCATCGTCCGTGACCAAAATTTCTCGGTTTACGCCAAGCCCCCAGCCTAACTCCAGACACAGGTCGTCGTATTTTTGCGCGATATCGCGCCAAATAACAGGCTTTCTGCCGATCAGTATCGATAGGGTAATCTGAAATAAATTTCGGCAGGTATTCTGAACGTTCTCGAAAATCCCCAGCAAAAGGTCTGGAAAGGTGTCCGATAACGTATCGCTTTCCGTGCCGCTTTTAACCGGTTGGATGAGCCAGATACATTTGGATGGTTCATTGGGAATCGCGAAGTATCGGAACAAATTAGGCGCATATTCCTCGAATACATGCTGTACCAAATAAATCGATTGAATTTCCTCCGGCTCCAGGTTGTCCCCCGTCTGCCCGTCTATGCGCCCGATCGTCACGAAGACGGGTTTGGAGGGATCAAGCGGGATTTGCAACAAATCGAATTGGTTTTTTCTTACTTCGGCGGATACTTGTTTCCCCCGCAGAATGTCCCCCAAAAATGCTCTTTGCATGTTGGGAAGCGACTCTCGCAACTGCTCCTTCGTTTTGGCGTAGAGTTCGTCCCGTTCGAATTCCTCATTTAGCGATCGAATGGCTTTATCGACGGATTCAACGATTTTCTCATCGTCTTCGGTCTTCAGAATATAATCGAATGCTCCCAGTGAAATGGCATCCTTCGAATATTTGAAGTCGCTATAGCTGGTCAAGAGAATAACTTTGCACCGCGGCCAATGATCTTTGATTTGTTTCAGCATGTCCAAGCCCGACATACCGGGCATCTTGATATCGGATATAACGATATCGACTTTGTTGGATTTCATTAAATGGAGTGTTTCAAACGCCGAGACGGCGGACAGAATCTCCAGGTCCTCGCGATGCAAATCCTCGAAAAATTGCACCATACTCTGCACGATAATAGGCAAGTCGTCGACAATCAGCAATCTGTACATGACGATCCGCTCCCTCCGCTTATCCTTACTTCCACTCTTAGTCCGCCCAGACTGCTGCGGGATACTTCGATCCCCGATTCGTCGCCGAACTTGATCCGCAGCCGATTGTGAATATTGATTAAGGCCGTTCCTTCGCCTACAGACGTTTCCCGGGCATTTAAACTTTGGCGAATATGTTCGATGACCGAGGACTCAAGTTCATCTCCATTGTCTTCAATAATGACAGAGACACCGCTTCCATTTTGCGAGAATGAAAGCTTCAATATACCTTTTGTCAATTTATTCTCGAGCGAATGCTCGAACGCATTTTCCAGGATGGGCTGCAAAATCAGACGCGGTACTTTTAAGGCCAGCGACTGGGGAGGCGGAGGCTCCAATTCGATTTGCACCCTTTCGGTATAACAAATCAATTGAATATTGGTATAAGCTTTTGCAAACAAAAATTCCTGTTCCAGCGTAATTTCGTCTTGTTCATCCTTGGTTACATAACGCAAATATTCGCCGATGTACTTGGCAAAAACGTATGCGCGGTCATTGTCCCCCGCCTTGATCAACCTGGCCAATATAAAATGGTTATTATAAAGAAAATGGGGATTAATCTGCGACTGGAGTCTCTTTAATTCCGCTCTCTGGCTATTGATTTTCTGCTCATACACTTCCCCTATCAGCTGACCAAGCCGATTAATCATATTGTTGAATCTTTCATACAAAAATCCGAATTCGTCTCTTCTGTCATGAGAAATTTTGACCTGCAAATCCCCCGCTTCCATTCTGCGAAAGGATTGAACCAAATACACCAACGGTCTGTGAATAATGCGCCGGATCCAATAGGAAAACAAAAAAATGAAGCCTATGGAGGTGATGGACAGAATCCAGAACCAAACGGTATACAATCGCACAGGTCCCATAATCTCCCTCTCGGGAATAAAGGTCATGTAGGTCAAACCAAGATAATCGGAGCTTTCGTAGGCTGCATAGTACTCCCTGTTTTCTACTTGGATAAAACCCGATCCGCTATTTTTATTTTCATGAACGGTATCGGCAATAAAATGGACGAACGCTTCCGTATCCGCAATAGAGCTTGCATTGGCAATCACGCGATTATTATGTTTGTCCAATAGCAGCGAGCCTTCATTTTCGAAGGTTCTTTTGCTGTTCATGGATTTGATAATCTCATCGGTAGAGAGCTCGATCGAAAGCAAATACAACAACATTTTGTCGGCGACATCCCTTCCCGGATAGGGCAAACTCATAAACAACCGGCCATCTATCATCAGCAGCCGATTCTCGTTATGCCGACTAAGAATGTCAAGCCATTCCTGATCGATACTTGTCAAATACTCATAGGCTGTAATTGTTCTGTCGATGGCGGGGATAAATATCCCCGTATTTTTAATCAACGAGCTGGACATCTGCATAATCTGCAGACGTTTTTGCAAGGCAAGCGTGATCCGAAACCGTTCAAAGATATCGAGACCTTCGCTAATGGTGCTAAGCTGCAACAAATCCGCATCCATCACATAATCGCTTTTGAGCCGGGTAATTCTTTCGATCTCGTCTTCCATATTGTCGATGTAAGAACTTACGCGAAACTGCAAGGAGCTTGTTATTTGCGATTTATTTTGTTCCGCTCCTTTTATGTTAATAAAAAGATTCGCCACATAGAGCGGTACCGCTACCAGCAGGAACGCCATAAGCAGTTGATTATATATGGTGCGCGGTCTCATAAGCTTCAATGCTCCACCTCCAAGCCTCAGCTTCAGTCGGTATTCCAAGCCTGTACGGCAACATCCCAATTTCCGTTTATGCCGACCTCTCTCGTTTCTCCCGGGTTGATCCAAAAGTAATTATCTTCTGCAACCATCTCGTTTGAGTTGGCCGAACTTATGCTCACGCCAACGGCGGGTATGTTCCCTGTGTTTCGGATCATCAATTTGTCGCGATGCCTCTCGCTTTGCAGCGTTGTTCTCGGCAATCGGAACAGACAGCCTCGGTCGGATAAATAATTAAGCCAGTAGAATGACCGATATCTGACCCTGCCCTCCAATCGCAGCTCGCAAACCATAAACAAAGGCGTATGGTTTATTTGCTCTTTTGTTAAAGAGAACTGGCCCAATTGCTGGCGAATGGGGATCGTCCCATGCCCGCAAAAAAACGTTTTTTTCACTTCCCGCAGCGTCGAACCGAATGCCGTCACTTCAACCTCCCAGTTTTGACCGGCGAGACAATTGGAATCATCCAGAATAAAAACGGGTGCATCCATCGGAGAATCCCCTGGATTTAAGCCGTCCAGCAGAACAACGGCAGCAAGCGGAGAATAGGCATCCTGGACAAAATAATAAGCAAGTTTGGGCGCGCCATACCAATCGACTATCGACCAGGAGACGGACGGGCAGTTATCGTTCAGTTTGTAGAAGGCAACCCCCGCTGCTTCCGGCCACCGTGTTCTGGCTAATTCGAGCGTATGGCGCATCCCTGTAGCCTGTGCAAGCTGCGTTCCCAGCACAAACGCCTCCATGCTGCTATTGTCGATAAAATCGGCAACGTAATGCGACAGCCTGCTCATATCTTCATTGCGATTAAACACCGGGGTCTTATGGGCAAACGTCCCGAACGGCGGAGGCGGCCACGCTTCCCATTCGTGTTGCGGAATGTATTTCTTTACCGACTCCAGGTTTGGAGCCGATGCGAGGCCGAACTCGCCAAGGAACGGCGACTCCAGCTTTAAATTACGATCCAGAGGCTGACGCCCCCAATAGACATCGTAATTGTTCAGGCTGCCTCCCCACGGCTGCGTGCGTCTGAAAGTTCTTGTCCCATCCAATTCGTAGCTTAAGCGCCCCATCATATCAATGGCTTCGCCAGTCGGATCCGGCGACTCGTTGCCTCCGCCCCACTGAACGAGCGACGGATGATTGCGCAGGCGCATCATATTTTGTCTCACGGTTTTTTCCAGAATCGAGATCGGTTGAACTTTATGACTGTCCCAAGCAGTCGGCCATTCTTGGTAGACCATAATGCCCATACGGTCGGCCAGGTCGTAAAATTCGTCCGTTTCCGGCAATCCCGCTCCCCAAGCGCGCATGAATTGAATATGGGATCGGCGAGCCAGATCCATAAACCGCGCGTATCTCTCCTTATCGAATCTCATCAAAGCGTCAATGGTGCACCAGTTGGTTCCTTTGGCGAAGACGGCTCTCCCGTTAACTTGCAGGGCCCAGTTGTATAGCTCCGGATCCGGTCCTCCCGGCAATGGATTAAATTGAACTTGTCTTACACCGAAGATGACCTCCTTCCGGTCGCCAATACCCTCCTTCGGAATAAAAATCAGGTTCATGCGATACAGATGGGGATCCCCCAGCCCATTAGGCCACCATAACCTATGTTCCGGTATCTGAAACTCGAATTGCATCTCCGGCCCGATCTCCGACGACCGGACTTCATACTCGAAACCGAATGAATTCCCATCGAAATTATCCGGCTCAATTTCGACATACAAAGTGCCTTCCCGTTCGTGCGTTCCTCCCTCCAGATGAACCGACAAATTCATCGTGCCTGCCATGAAATCTCTTGTTGCAATAAAGGGATTTTTTATTTCAACGACCGGCTTTTCTTCCAAAATAACCGTTCTCCAAATGCCTGTAGCCGGCACATCGATATAATGCCAGCCGTACACATTGTTAAACACAACCGTATCCATCCACCCTACGTTCATGCCGATCCAGTAAGGATTGGGCTCCCCCTCGCTGATTCGATAAGGCGCTGGCTCCAGTCTGACCAACAAGGTGTTGCAATCCTTCTTCATCGACTCGGCAATATCGAATTCGAAAGAGGTAAACATGCCTTGATTGGCAGCAACCTGATGATCGTTGAACCAGACGGTGCAGGAGTCGCATACCCCGTTAAATACAATTCGCATAGCCGTCGAATCGGCAGGAATTTTTATTTCCTTTTTAAACCACCATGCGCAAAAACTCTGATCTCTTGCAATTGAATCATTTTTCCCTTCATAGGGATCGGGAATTTTTCCGGCATTCATCAATGCGGTGTGAACGCTTCCAGGAACGACGGCCGGCCACCACTCTCCCGACGGTCCGTTCGTTTCCTCGGAATGTTTAGAGATGAACCATTGATCATCCAACATGTATTTTCGAGCATAGCTCGCTTTCGATGGATCTTGCGGAGTTACCCTATCCATTCTAACATTTACGGATTTTTTGCTGAAGGGTATGGTTCCCGGATTAAAAGACAAACGCTCTGTCTCATCCAGACTATTTCGTGTAATCAAACGGATCTCTTCCTCTCAAATTGGCATTACGTACATTATATTCGCAGCCGTTGCCCATCTATAGAGACACTTCTTTACAATGAAATAGATATTCTTTTACTTTTCGAATACTCATTGCCGGACCCAAATAAAAAGGCCCCGAATAACCCTGCGCGGTGCAGGATCTTCGGGGTGAGTCAATCGTGATTTGAATAAACCAGCAGGTCGTACGTGCGGCCATGTTGTACTAACATTAATCCTGCGGCTTGATCGTCGGTTTGAGCGGCAAATGGATGACGGCGCGAAGGCCGCCGCCCTCGCGTGCCTCGTAGCGAAGGCCGTAGGCTTCGCCGTAGTGGAGCTGCACGCGCTGATGCACGTTGCGGATGCCGTAGCCTTTGTCGGACGCGTCGCCCCGCACGATCGCGGCGAGCCGCTCCATGTCCACCGGCAGGAAGCCGTTGTCCTCGACGATGAGCAGCAGCTCGTCGCCGTCTCCCCGGCGAATGCAGATGCGCAAGACGCCTTCCCCGTCCATCGTGCTGACGCCGTGGAAGATGGCGTTCTCCACCAGCGGCTGCATGATGACCTTGGGCGTCGTATACGCCAGCAGCTTCTCGTCGATGTCCCACTCCACCTCGAACGTATCCGGGTACCGCTTCATCTGCAGACGGCTGTACGCCTGCACATGCTCCAGCTCCTCCCCGATCGTGATCATCGTGCGTCCTTTGCTGAGACCGATCCGCAGCAGCTTGGACAGATCCTTTACCATCTCGCCGACGTCGGTATTGCCGCTGTCCAAAGCGTACCAGTAGATGGAATCCAGCGTGTTATAGAGTAAGTGGGGCGTAATCTGGGAATGCAGCATGGAAAGCTCGTATTCCTTCTGCTTGATCTGCATGCCGTAATTGTCCTCGAACGACTGATCGAGACGTTTGGTCATCTTTAGGAACGCCCCGTACAAGATGCCGAACTCGTCCGCCCGCAACGGCTCATTGCCGATATCCAGACTTTTGCCCGGCTCATACAGCTTCGTAATCGTGACCAGCCGAACCAGCGGCTTCACAACAATCCGAAGCAGATACAGCACAAACGCCAGCACAAAGACGAGGTACAGCGCAGACAGCGCCATCAACGTGACAAGCAGCGCCGATTGATTGCCCGTGATGGAGTCGTAAGGGATTTTGTAGACGAGCGTCGTATCGTAGGCGGGCTTGCGGGAGAAGGCATACAGCCACTTCCCGTCCCCCTCCTTGGCAAAATAAAAACCCGACGTCCCCCGTCTCGCCTCCTCCGGAATTTCCGAGAGCGCCGCGCTGTCGGGACCAGCCTTCATCAGAAGCTCGTCCTGGGCGTTGAACAGGTACAGCCCCGCATGCTCCGGCAGCTGAACGGAGACAAGATCCCGCGTCAGCAGCACCTCCAGCTTGGTAACGACGAGCAAGCCAATGGATTCGGAATACGACTTGGGATTCTGGATGCTCCGCATAAAGCCGATCGTCTTGCCGCCGCCCGGCAGCGAAATATGCCTTACGCCGGCCCCGCCTCCTTGCTCCATTGCATGCATCGCCCAGTCCGGGAGACCCGTCATATATTCGCCGAAATATTTGAAGCCCCTTTCCTTGTACATGGTATCGAAGGGCGTTTGCCTGCCATCCACATTTTTCATATATAGAGTATATTCGGTGCCATCCGACGACCAGCTCTCCAAAATGGAATCCGCCTCGCTGATCTGGCCAAGCGTCTCGACGCCTGTCCAAAAGCTGTATTGTTTCATATTGCTGAAAAAATGATTATCCATAAACGTCAGCGACTTATCGTTGACGGAGGATAACGTCTTCTCGATCGTGACGTGGTTTTGATTGACGAGTTGAAGCGTCGTCCGGCCGATCTCGTCCGTCATGGAATTCGAGGTACGGATGACCGAGATCCAGCTCA
The DNA here is from genome assembly GCF_002165585.1 of Paenibacillus sp. MY03. Lineage (NCBI taxonomy): Bacteria > Bacillati > Bacillota > Bacilli > Caryophanales > Paenibacillaceae > Paenibacillus > Paenibacillus sp. MY03. Next base: position 73,230 of record NZ_MXQD01000015.1, read on the forward strand.
CGACGAGAAACGGAGCCACGATAAACAGGAGGAATGCGATCGTCACCTTGTATTTGAGCCGCAGCTTACTCCCCCCCTAAGCTTCCTTGCGGAATTCGGCGGGGCTGACGCCCGCATACCGTTTGAACATCCGGCTAAAGTGTTCCGGCGATTCGTAACCAACCTCGTAAGCCACCTCGTACCGTTTCTTGTCCGTCGTCGCGAGCAATCGCTTCGCTTCTTCGATCCGAAGCTCCGTAACGTAATCCCACAGGTTTTTTTTCATTTCGCGCTTGAACAGATAACCCAAATACGCCGTGCTGAAATGCACCTCGCCCGCGATATCTTGAATCTTGAGAGCCGGATTGCGGAAATGCTGGCGAATGTAGCCCGTTATCCGCGCAAGAATGGATTGATCGCGCTCCTTGCCGAGCTCATAGACCAGCACCTCCGCCTCCGCCAAATAATCGCTTAACTTCGTCAGCCTCGCCTCTCCCGCCAGACCCTGGAAATAAGCGGCGGGGTCGAAACGCTGCAGTTGTACGCCGCGGCCGTTCCCTTGCTCGAGAATCAGCCCGTACACGCGGTAGACAAGCATGCCGAAGCAGCTGCTGGTCAGCCCCTCCGAATGACCCAGCTCGCCCAGCGTGCGGACCATAGCCGCATGATTGACGAAACCCGCCGTGCCGTTCGCGGATTTTAAAGTCCCGATATATTCGTCCACCTTCGCCATCCACTGCGTAATGTTAAGGTTATCCTGCGTCGCGACATCCTCGTAATAAAACACCTTTTGTCCCGGATGCAGCTTCCGCCATTCGGCCGCCGCGTTCGCCTCTTCCATCAGCTTGGGCAGCGTAAATACGTCCTCGCTCAGCCGACTCATCCCCACCGTCGCGTCGACGTTCAAATATTGCTTCACGTTCATGGAGATAATCTGCCCGATGAGGTGGAGCTGCGACTGCAACTGCTGCGGTCCTTCGGACAACTCCCGCTCGCTCAATTGAATAATGCCGACAAGCTCGTTGCCGTAGCCGTTAAAGGTAAGTCCGCTCCACTCCCGAAGGCTTTCATCCATTATATTAACCGTAGCGTACTTGAGCAGCTTGCGGTCCTGCAGCCGAATCTCCCGCTTGCTGAACCCGCCGCTGCTGAGATCCAGCCTGACGGAGACGACGCCGTAATGGCAGCCGTTCCGCTCGCCGCCCAGCTCGTCGATGAGATCCTCGTAATCCGCTTTGGCCAGATTCCGTTCCGTAACCAGCTCCAGCAGCAGCTCGTTGCGCCGCGCCGCGCCGGTCCTCTCCTCCTCGCCCTCGCGTATTGTCCGCTCTAGCGATTGTTTGCCGTGCTCTTCCTTCTCCCGCAGCACCCGGCCGACGATGCGCAGCAGCTCTGCAAGCTCCACCGGCTTGACGAGATAGTCTCTCGCCCCGAGTCTCAGCGACTTCTTCGCGAAATCGAATTTTTCGTGCGCGGAGATGACGATGACGGGCAGATGGGGCTGCTCCATATAGATCGTCTCCATCAGCTCCAGACCGCTCATCCGGCTCATCTGGATATCGGTAAGCACCAGATCGAAGGTTTCCATGCGCAAATAATCGATAGCTTCGAAGCCGTTCAGCGCCGTCTCCACATGAGTAATTTGCAGCTCGGATGACAGCAGGACATTTTTAATCCCGGCGCTTACTCTCGGCTCGTCGTCTACGACCAAAATTTTGTACATGTCGGATCCCTCCCGTACGATTATGCCCGTCTATTAGCAGCAGAGCCGCCGTACGTAAGGGCACGGCGGCTCTGCTATTGGCATTCTCAGTATAACGCATAATCCATGCACAGGACGATGATGAAATCCATGGAGTTCGTGATGTATCGCAAGCTTCGTATATGAGCTATCATCCGCATTGTTCTCCTCAAACAACAAGCCTCCTTCGCCGAGCTTGCTGTATGGGCAAGTTCGGCCAAAGAGGCCGGTCATTCTTTCATCCTATTCGACTATGCGGTAGTTCGGCCTCGCGCGGGAGAAGTCCGGATTCTCGCCGCTGACCATCAGTCCCATGCCCCAATCGAAGTGGACATTTTCCGTCGGAACGTCTGATGCGTCGCGGTATTGGAACAGGACGTTCCGCCGCGTTCTCGGGCTTTTGTTGACGTCGGAGCCGTGAATGGTCAGATAGTTGAAGAACAACACGTCGCCCGCTTGAGCCGGACACGGCGTTCCCGACGAGATCGGATGCTCTTTATGGTTTAGATAATGGGCGCCGACATGGGGCATCGGCCCTTGCTTGTGCGAACCGGGGACCACGCACAAGCAGCCGTTTTCCATGTCTGCATCGTCCAGGTGCACGCTCGCCGCCAGCATGGAATGATCGCGGTGAGGGAAGTACGGATAATCCTGGTGCATCGGAAACGCCGCCCCATTGGATGGCGGCTTTACAAGCATCTTGGAGTGGTGCAGCTGCACGTTCGGTCCGATGATGCCGTTTAACGCTTTTACCATATTGGGATGCGTCGCGGCCCTGGTAAATGACGCGTCATGGTAGTGCACGTCGTGAAACCCCTTCAGAACCAGCTTCTTTAATTGCTCCGGCTCCAGATAATCGCCCTGCCACGCGTGATTGGCATCGGCCTTCGCGCGTGCCGCCCTCTGAATAATGCTCTCGACGGCCGCCCTCATCTCTTCCACTTCTTGCATAGAGAAAACGCCCTTGACCAGCAAATACCCATTCTCTTTGTAAAATTGTACATCAGCCTGATTCATGCCTGATCCTTCTCCTTCGCAAATATAGGATGCAATCTACGTTCATTATAGGTATTCTATACATAAATCGTATTTGCACCTATCGGACGCCTTTTTGCAAAATTCCGCCAAGGGAGGTCGGATTGATATGTTTCAGTGGCAACAAAGCCAGGAAAGACTTAACCGGCAAGCCGGACTGCTGCAGGGCGAACGGCTCACCTTTCATGTGCATTATTGGGGAGTTTCCCGGCACCTGGTGGCCAATCCGGTCCACAAGCATTCGTTTTTCGAAATCTGTTACGTCGAGGGCGGAACGGGGATTTATACCGAAGGCGATCGGGAATATTCGTTGCATAGAGGCGTGTTGTTCTGCTCCAGGCCCGGCGTCGTCCACCAAATCAGGGATGTAAACGAGCTTGATCTGCTGTACGTCGCGTTCGAACCGGACGAGAAGCAGTCGGATCCGGCCGAGCTCGAATCCTACCTGGATGCGCTTGGGCAAGGAGAGGTCTGGATGGATAATCAGTCGGGTTCTCCTATCGCGGGATTGTGGCGGTCCCTACTCGTGCCGGATTCGTACGCCGGCGCCTTATCCGCCGGCGTTCTTCCCGCGCTTGCGCATTCGCTGCTCGCTTCGTTCCCGGACTTGCTCGGCGTTGCTCGCAGTTCGAATCGCCCGCCCGTCCGGACCGACTCCTCGATCCTCGTGCAGCGCACCAAACAATATATTCGCGACAATCTGGCAGGCGACCTCTCCCAGCAGCAAGTCGCCCGTCTCCTAAATGTGTCCGAGAGGCATCTGTCAAGGCTGTTTGCCGAGAACATCAAAGAATCCTACACGATAACCGTACGGAACGAACGCATTCGCGCAGCCGAGGAGCTGCTGATCCGGACCGGAACGCCGATTAAGGAAATTGCCGAACAGGTCGGGTTCTCGTCCGTTCATTATTTCACCCGCTCCTTTACGCAAAAAAAAGGCATGCCGCCGGCCGCTTACCGCGAAGCAAACTGGCGACATGCCGATCATCTCCATCCCTAGTCCGCTATTTCATCTGTGGCCGTTCGTTACGATGTCATCCATTGCTCGTATTGCTTTTTCAAGCGATCCGTCATCCACTCGTTCACTTCCCACAAATCCGATACCGGCTTGTTCGTAAACGGATCGGTCGGCATGTAGCCGGGAGGACCGAACTCCGCCGTAAAGGTAGCTTGCTCCCTTCCTGCGGCAGCTTGAACGGCAAATATCCGCTCCCACCAGCCCAAGAACAAGCCGAGCTCCTTCTCGAAATAGGGAGAGGCCGGATGCGGCACCTGCGGCCCCTCCGGAAATCCGATCCGGCCATGAACGTGGATCGTTCTTTGGATCGCAAGCTCGATCGCCTCCTCCTGATCCTCCAGATGCGATTCGCAGACGTTCATCCAGTGGCTGAAATCCGCCGTAATACGAAGCTCGGGAAAGCGGCGCAGCAGTCTTGCCGTTGTCCAAGGCGTAAACATCGCGCGGCCGCGATGCGTTTCATGCCCCACCGGAATGCCCCAGCGCTGCTCCGCTTTCAGGGCATGGTCGTAAAAGCGGTCTTGCTCCGCTTCGCTCATGCTGTCTTTGGCGCTATGGCAGACGATCAGGACAGGCTCGAAGCCCGCGGCTCTCTCGACTTGCTCCGAGAAGCTGGACGCATGGTCTCCGTTTGTAAAGGTCTGTACGATATAAGACAAATTGTGACGCTTAAGAGCCTGCTTAAATGCCGCTTCATCCTCCTTGGAGGGCAGCGGGGCTTCAATTCCGGCATAACCCGCGTTCGCGGCACGCTCCAGAAACTTTTCGTATGTTCCTTCCATTCCCCATAAAGCTTTAAATACGTTTAAGTTCAACTTTATCACTCCTTCTTTATGCCCATTGGCATAAACTTGATCAAGTTTTCCGTTCCGAACCGATTCTTTTTCGATAGTCTCTAGGCGACAGACCGTACTTCCTCTTAAACGATTTCTCGAAATGGGGGATCGTATTAAACCCCGAAGCATAACATATTTCGGTTATCGCCAGTCGCGTGCTGCCGAGCAGCGCGGAGGCGAAAAGAAGCCGCTTCTCGCTGACGTATTCCTGAAAGGAAATGCCCGTCTGCTTATGGAAGCATTCGCTGAAGTAGTTCGCCGACAATCCGGCGTAGGCGGCAATCGACCCAAGGGTCACCTGTTCACGGAAGTGATGCTGCAAATAAACGAGCGCTTTCCTTATGGAAGGATGCCTGTCGCTTGCCGAATCGCGAGCTGTCGAAATCCCGGCAGCCGGCAGACATCGTCTGGTCAACAGGATCAGCACCCGCTCCAGACTGCCGCGAACCAGCCACTCCTTCCCGAAGCGTTCCTCCCGGGACTCTTCCCATATGCCGCTAAATTCCCTCCTCATGCGTTCGGCGTCTTCGTCGTACAAGGTGTAGACATGCGGGGCTTCCCGTTCGAACATCTTTTCGGCTAGCTCCGGCATCACCCATGAATCCTTGAAGATCATATTGTATAGATGAATGGTCTCGCCCTCGTCCGGCACGATCTCGTGAAAGTCGGCCGTCGTCAGCAAGAAGACCATTCCCCTGCCGAGCGGGAATGGTTCTCCGTTTACCATATGGACGCCTTTGCCTGACAAGATGTATCCGAGCTCAAAAAAATCATGCCAATGGGTGTGGATTCGCCCGTTGACATCCTGCTTGAAGATACGGTAGGATTCGTTTTTTTCGAGAAACTGGCTTCCCAGCAAGCGCTCCGGCGCGCGGTCGTCCCGCATGGCTTCACCCCCTCATTTATAACCCCGGAACGAAACGCGCTGCGCCGTCAAAGGACGGCGCAGCCGATTCGCCTAGTTCCGATTATACATTTACAAAGGGGTTTCCGGCTAGATCGACGCCTCGGGCCAGCCATACTTTAAAACCGGGATTCTTTTCCGGAATCACCTTGGCGTCGGTCGCAAAGTAACGCATCGTATAGCCGCAGCGTCGATAAGGACTTGTGTTGGGCGCCGCGCCGTGAATAATACGAGAATCGTGCAGCGAACATTCGCCCGGCTCAAGTTCGAAATAAACCGCCTTCTCGGGATCCACGTTTTTTATTTCCGTCTCGAAGATGTTCTGAGCCCCGTCGACATCCTCGTAATCCGAGAAGCCGTTGCTGTGAGAGCCCGGAATAACGCGCATGCAGCCATTCTCCTTGTTGCTCGGATCGATCGCCAGCCATACGGTCACGATCTTGTCGAAGCGGCTCAATCTTCCCTTCCAGTATGCAGAATCTTCATGCCATGGCGTCTGCTTTCCGACCAAAGGCTCCTTGCAAATGAAATGGCTTGACCAAAGTCCAATATTCGGGCCGATGATCGGCTCTACCAAATCCAGCACTTCTTCGCTGAGAAGGAACTTCAGCAATCTCTCGTCGCGAAAGTGCGGCGTGTCCAGCTCGCTGTTGAGCTTTCTTCCGACCAACTCCCATTGCTCCTCGAAAATGTCGCTAAGCTCTTTCATTTTCTCCGGTCCAAAAAGCTGCTTTTTGTGGAGCAAATATCCGTTTTCCCGGTAATAGGCCGCTTCTTGTTCAGAAATAACCGCGTGACTCATGGCATTCCCTCCGTTTAATCCATCATTGTCCCTGCAAGATGATCTTATCAGAGGGAAGGGGCCCCAATCTTATGGTTCGTTCGGCAAAAGTACGCTTTTTTTCGGATGTTAGCCAAGATTGATCGCACGGATTTGCTCCAGCGGCACCTTCGGCTTGCGGTCCTCCGTCAGCAGGCCGTTAATTTCCTGCTGCACGTCGGTCACCTGCGTATAACAATATCCGCAAATATAATCGACGGACTTGATCGCTTGCGTAAGCCCTTTAAATCGCTCCATAAACGCTTCCACTGACGCCACCTGCTCTCCGTAGCCCCAGCCCTTATCCGACTGGAACGCGATGCCGCCGAATTCGCTGATGATAATGGGCTGCCCCCGGTAGCTGTAACCTTTGGCGAGGGCATACTTCCATTGGTTGCAGGTCGTCTCGCCCGACATAATTGAGTCCTTGTTGTCCCGATAACGCTGCAGAAATCCTTCGCCGGTCGCGACATAATCGTGCAGCGTCACGATATCCGAGACGGTATGCTCCCAGCCGTCGTTTACGATGACAGGACGATGGGGATCGAACGACTTGGTGAGATGGTAGATGCCCTCGGCAAACTTCTGCTGCCTCTCGTCGCGAAGAATATTTCCGATGCCCCACGACTCGTTAAACGGTACCCACGTAATGATGCTGGGATGATTATGCTGCTGCTTGACGATCTCGAGCCATTCCTTCGTAAACGCATTTACCGCTCGATCGTGGAATTCGAAGGTCGCCGCCATCTCCGACCAGACAAGAAGTCCCTTCACGTCGCACCAATACAGGAAACGGGCATCCTCGATCTTCATATGCTTGCGCACGCCGTTGTAGCCCATCTCCATGATCAGGTCGATGTCCTCGACCAACGCTTCTTCGTTTGGCGGCGTCAGATGGCTGTCCGTCCAATAACCTTGGTCCAAAATAAGACGTTGAAAGATCGGCGTATTATTAAGCAGCACCTTGCCGTTCTCGATTGAAATCTTGCGCATGCCGAAATAAGAGAGCGCCCGGTCGACGACCCGTCCTCCCGATGTCAGGACGAACTCCACGTCGTACAAGTTCGGACGGGCGGGCGTCCAATACGCCCGCTTCCACGGCCCGTTCGCCTCGTGGTTAAGATCGACCTCCACGGAGAGACAGGGACGGTCGATTCCCAGCGCGACCCGCTTGACGGGCCGGCCCTTAAACGTGACGATCGCTTCCAGCAGCAGATCGTCGCCGCCTGCCGCAACGCCGTTAACCTCGTAATCGAACCGTACGATATGACGATCGAGATCCGGCGTTATTTTGACCGCGTCCAGCCGCTGCTCCTCCACATACTCCATCCATACGGTCTGCCAAATGCCCGTGGTCTGAACGTAAAAACATTCGAAGTTGTCCGGGGTCCAGCGCTGCTTGCCCCTGGGCTGGTAGCAGCTGTCGCTGTCCGTTACCTTGACCGTAATCCGGTTGTCGGCGCCGAACGCCAAATATGGCGTCATATCGATCGAAAAAGCCGCGTAGCCGCCCTGATGACCGCCGGCCAGTTCGCCGTTCACCCATACTTTCGCTTCGTAGTCCACGGCCTGGAAATGCAGAATCGCCCGTTTCCCCGCCGCCTCCGCCGGAACGGCGATCATCCTGCTATACCAAACCTGAGGATGAAAGATCTCGATCCCGATGCCGCTCGCCTTGGTTTCGTAAGTAAACGGCACGGTAATCCGATGAGTTGCCTCGAACGTCTCCTGCCACTTCTCCTTCTCGCCAACGTTGGCATCGTCGAAGCGGAAGTCCCACTCGCCGTTAAGGTTAAGCCAGTCGCCGCGCACGAGTTGAGGTCTTGGATAGTCTTTTATATACGATTTCGTCGTCATGGCGCGCCTCCTACGCTTTCGCTTGGAATACTGCCGCATAGACGGAGTACGGCCGCAGCGGAACGCCGCTTTGCCACTCCGCCGCCGGAACGACCCGGTCGCGGCACAAAATGTTCTCCGGCTCGAAGACGCTGTTGATGGCGTCATAGCTATCGCCGGTAATTTCGTACAGCACCGTCTCTTCAGCCGCGTCGAAAGCAGCAAGCTCAAGCACGGCATTGACTTCTTCCAGCCCGCGGTTCACGATAAGTACCGTAACCGTATCGCCCGCTCCGCTAACGCCTGCCGCGACATCCAGCTCCGGCAGCGCGTCCAGCGCGACCGGCGTTTTCTTTAAGGCCGGAACGGCGAACGTGTCGCTTTCTGTCCGCACGGGAAGCATATGACGCAATCCGCGGTTCGCATACAGCTTCAAGACCTCGTAAGTCGGCGTCCCGTATACGTCAAGCGGTCTTCCGCTCCAGCCGGACTGCTTGCCGCAATATTGGTCGGCATAATAATCGCCTACCCGGATGCAGCCCCCAAGCCAGCCGTTAACCAGATCGGAGAAGCTGCCGATGTGCACCATGTCGCTTCCGCGCAGCATTTCGTTGAGGTTGGCCGCGTTGGCCACCGCCGCGCCCAGCGTATGTTCGTTCGGCAGTCCCTTGCGAATGGTGTTCGGATAATACATCGTGTTGTATTCCGTAATGGCGATCTTCACGTGTGCATGCTTTGGATTCGCCTTGATGCTCTTCGTCGTCTCCCGCACGTAATGCCGGGTGAATTCGGGAAAGGCGGAGATCGCCTTGTACCGGTCCTCCGCAGGCGTGTCGCGGTTCATGCCAAACGGTCCGTACCCGTGGTAGATGTGCAAGGTCAGATAATCGATCCGTTCGCCGGCTTGCTCGAGCACCGGCTTGTTCCACTCCTGATCGTAATGGCCGCAAGCGAGCAGCGCGATCGACGGATCGGCCGCCTTCATCGCTTCGGCGAACGATACGGTGCGCGCGGCGAACTCCTCGGCTGTGCAGGTTCCGACCTGCCATTGTCCCCACACCTCGTTGCCGATTTCCCAATACTTGACGCCGTACGGCTCGGGATGGCCGTTCGCGGCGCGCAGGGCGCCCATCGGCGTGTCGGCGTCGCCGTTGCAATATTGAATCCATTCCGCCGCTTCCTGCGGCGTCCCGGATCCGTCGTTGACTGAGATGAGAGGCTCTACGCCCAGCTCCCGGCAAAAGGCGATAAATTCGTCCGTGCCGAAATATTTGCTCGTCCAGCCGCCCCATGCTTCGTTGTACATAACCGGCCGCTCCAGGACGGGACCGATACCGTGTTCCCAGTGGTACGCGCTGATATAGTTGCCCGAGAGCCTCATCATGCCGGCGTTCAGATCCCTCGTCATGTCGATGACCTCGCTCTTTACCATGCCGATGCTGTCCGCTGCAAGCAGGGACACGTGGTCGAGCCACAGCATGCCGGTCGACACGTGATCCGTCCACCGGGGATGATCCGCCGGGATATAGACGCGAAGCTCGGCATCGGCGCAGGCGCGGGAGACGGACAGGCTCGTTTCGTATTCCCGCCAGTTATGGCTGGTTAATGCAATTGACACCCGACCCAGCGTTTCCCCTGTACGACGGTCCGCCGCTTCCACGATAAGCTCTTTTAATTCGACGGATGCCCGAGCGACGACCTTAACCGTGTAATCCGCAGGTCCCTTGAGAGCCGCCTTCTGCGCGATGCCGGCATACGCTTCGTCGTCGCTCATCGCGCGGATGCGCTGCGCGCGCCCCGAATGCTTGGGTGCGGGCGCCTCCAGCGCGTATTTGGTGCCACGGCCGTTCGTATAGGCATACCAGCTACCGGAAATTTCCCGTTTCGTTTCGGATTCGCTTTCGAAATCCATATCCTTGAGCGGGAAGGCCAGCATAGCTTCCATATGGTCGCGGATGTCCTCGACAAAGTGCCCGAACAGGTACGGGTTGACGGCATGTTCGCTTGCTCCGCCGCAATCGACTGTTATTTTCGCGTTTTTATTCACAACGGACCTCCATTGAAACGTTAATTATAATGCGCATTCAAACTATACTTCGTGATCAAAAGCGGACTTTTTGAACAACCTTTTATCCTTTGATGGAGCCGATCATAACGCCTTTGACAAAATGCTTCTGCACGAAGGGATACATGATCAGCACGGGCAGGCTGGACACGATGATGACTGCAAATTTAATGCTTTCCGCGAGCAAAATTTGTTTCTCCAGGCCGACGCTGCCCCCGTCGATTTGGGCCGATTGGCTGATCAGCAAAATTTCGCGGAGCACGAGCTGCAACGGATATTTGGCCTCGTCGCGGATATAAATCAGCGCGTTGAAAAACGAATTCCAATGTCCGACCGCGTAGAACAACACCATAACGGCCAAAATGGGCTTCGATAGCGGAAGGATGATGCTTACGAGCAATCTCCAATTGCTGCAGCCGTCCATATGGGCCGCCTCCTGCAGCTCCCAAGGGATGCTGGATTGGAAGTATGTGCGCATGACGATCAGATTGTAAGTGGCGATAGCGCCCGGCACGATCAGCGCCCACATCGTGTCGACCATCCCAAGATCCCGGACCAGCAAATAAACCGGGATAAGTCCGCCGCCGAAAAACATCGTCAGCGTAATCAGAACCATAATGCCGTTGCGCAAAGGCAGATCGGGTCTCGACAACGGGTATGCCGCGAGGGTCGTCAACACGATGTTAATGACGGTGCCGACGACGGTATACAGAATCGAGTTGCCGTAGCCGCTCCAGATCTTGTCGTTTTTCAAGATATTGGCGTACGCCTCGATGTTGGCTCCTTTCGGCAGCAGCCATACTTGTCCGTTCAATACCTTGGACGGATCGCTAAACGAAGCGCTGACCGTGAACAGGAGCGGATACAAAACAATGACCATAATGACCGCTGCTATGACATACAAAATAATGTCGAACAGCTTTTCATCCGACGGTTTTGACTTCACTTGCACCTTTTCCAAAGCGACTCCTCCTTTACCATAAGCTCGTCTCCGACGTCTTGCGAGCGAACCTGTTGACCAGCAGCAGCAGGATGAGGTTGATGACCGAGTTAAACAGACCGATCGCCGCCGTATAGCTGTATTCGCCCTTCAAGATGCCCGTCGTGTAGACGAACGTGGAGATGACGTCGCTGGATTCCAGGTTCAGGTTGTTTTGCATAAGCAAAATTTTCTCGAAGCCGACGTTCATAAAGTGGCCGACATCGAGTATAAGCAAGATAACGATGACCGGAATAATGCCCGGCAGCGACACATGCCAGATACGGCGGAGCCGCGAGGCGCCGTCCATCTTGGCCGCCTCGTACAGCTGGGGGTTTACCCCGCTGAGGGCGGCGATGTAGATAATGGACTGCCACCCCATGCTCTGCCAGATGTTCGAGCCGATGTAGACCGGCTTGAACCAGCCGGCACTCTCCATGAAACGGATCGGCGTTCCGCCGAACAGCTCGATCAATTGGTTGATCGGCCCCGCCGAAGGCGAAAGCAGCGCCTGCAGGATGCCAACAATGACGACTACGGAGATGAAATGCGGAATGTACGTAATATTTTGCAGAAGCTTGCTGAACGTCCGGCTCCGAATCTCATTAACGATCAGCGCCAGCAAAATCGGAATCGGGAAAGCAATCAGCAAAGACAACAGGTTGATGGATAACGTATTCCACAGCAGCCGCCAGAAGTAATACGAGTCAAAGAACCGTTCGAAATGGATAACGCCTGCCCACGGACTGTCCGTAATGCCTTTGGCCGGGTTGAAGTTTTTAAAGGCGATTTGCAAACCGTACAGCGGCCCGTAATGGAAAATCAAATAGAAGGCGATCGGCAGCAGCAGCATGAGGTACAGGTCGTACCGCTTTGCCATTTTCTTTAACAGCCCCATGCCTTTCTTGTTGCGGGCGGGTGCAGGGGCGGCCCCCGCGCTTTCCATCATGCTGTTCATGGGCAACCCCTCCTTCTCCGTATAACGTCCGGTTTATTTGTCCATCTTGTCATAGGCTTCCTGGTAAAGCTTCTCGAGCTCGGCAACGTTCATCTTCTCAAGCGTGGATTGGAATTCGCCCCACTTGTCGAAGCTGAGCGCCCCTACGATGAACTTGGTGCTTTGTTCTTCGATATATTTGTCGATGTCGTTGCGCAAAATATTGACCTGTTGAGCGGTCGCCTCGTCGAACATCGGCGGCGCATAGCGGATTTCCGGCAGATAAGGCTCCAACGCTTCGAACGCTTCCTGCACTTGAGGCGGGTTGATGAACGACGCTACTTTATCGCTGATGATGTGAGGCGCGCCCCCGCCCGCATATGGCGTAATTTTCGCTTGAGCTTCCGCGACGGCAAGCAACTCCTCCTTGTAATAAGGAATGCCGTCTTTCATTTCGTAATGCTCGCCTTCCCGGCCGAAGCGCAGCAGCGTGGAGCCTTCGTCGCTGTAGAAATAATCGATCCAACGCATCGTTGCTTCCGGATGTTTGTTGACCGACGTGATGGCAAATGCGCCGTAATCGCGCGGCACCGGCAAGATCTGGCTGTGCAAGCGGTCTCCGTGCGGACCTTCCGGCGGCGCGATGCCCACATATTGATCCTGGATCGAGAGGAAGTTGTTGTTCGTCTGGTCGAAGAAATACCCCGTGTTGCCCGTGCCTTGCTTCGCCAGAAATTGCGCTTCCGTATGGGAGAAAATTTCCTGGTCGATCAGCTTCTCCTTATACAGCTTGTTCAAATACATAAGCAGTTCCTTGTGACGATCGTTCCCGCTCCAAATATCTACCTTGTCGTCTTCGAGGTTGATGTTGTAGCCGAGCTGCGAATCCAGCCCGAACGCTCCCGCCATCTGGTTGACGATCGGCATGCCGACCCGCGCCGTCAACGGAATTTCGTCCGCTTGCCCGTTTCCGTTCATGTCGCTGTCGCGGAAGGCCGTCAGCACGTTGTACAGATCATCCGTCGTTGTCGGCACATCCAGGCCCAGCTTATCCAGCCACGACTGGTTGATCCACCGTTTGTCGGTACGAGCGGAGCCGAGCGTTACGATACCCGGAATGGCGTAGATATGACCCTCCGGCGTCGTGATGCCCGCGCGGATCTCCGGATACTGCTCCATGAGGCTCTTTAGATTAGGGGCATATTCCTCGATCAAGCCTTCCAGCGGAATCAGCTGTCCCGCCGTTCCGTAGCGGATCGACTCGAGCTGCGACAGCCCGGAACGGAATATGGCGTCCGGCAGCTCATTGGATGCGAACAGCAGGTTCTTTTTCTCCGCGAAGCCGTCTGTCGGCGTCTCGATGAACTCTACTTTGATATTGCTCAGCTTCTCGTAATCCTGGAATACAGGCATATCTTTGAAAGGCCCGTTTACAGGCGCGACGCGAGTGAACATCTTTAGCGTGATCGGCGTCTCGACGATCGGGAACCCGTCCGCCTTTACGGCGCCTTCAGACGAATTCGCCCCATTGGTGCTCCCCGGATTGCCTCCGTTGCCGCCGTTGCCGTTGTCGCCGCCGTTCCCGTTGCTGCAGCCTGATGCGATCAACCCGGTGACGATCATCGTCGCAAGCGCGTATTTCCCCCATTGTTTGCGCATGTACATAAACCTCCAGTATATCGATTCACCGATCATTGTAAGCGTTTGCCGTCGGTGTTTCCCCATTATAAGTCACCGCCAATGACGGCAAATTACACATATATGACTATTTACTCCACATATTTTACGGCTTCGTTCCAGGTCCGCCTCCGAGACTGTTGCAATACGCCTGCGGCGTCATGCCCGTCGCCTCCTTAAACACCTTGAAAAAATAATTATGCGTGGAGAAGCCCACTTGATCGCTGATCTGCTTAATGGAATATTGACCGCTCTCCAGCAGCCTTCGCGCCGCGTCGACCCGCACGCGGTTCACGTATTCGGAGAACGTGGACTGCGTCTCGTCCTTAAAGATCCGGCTCAGATAGGATGCGTTCAGGCCAATGACGCCCGCGGCCAGCTCCAGCGTTACGCTGCCCGAATACTTTTCCAAGATAAAGCCGATCGCCTGCGACACATGGCGGGAATACGTGCCCGTCGCATGGCGCTCCTTGAGCAGCCGCAGCAAGACGCCATAGAACGATTGCATCCACTCCTCCAGTTCGCCGACGCTGCCGAGCCAGTTCAACTCGCTTCGCGAAGGCAGGCGATCCCCTTCCGTCGCCCCGGACGGGGACTGGCCCCCTTTTTTCAATGCTTTGTCGCCGATATGCAGCAGCTCGCTGACGATCATCTGCGCCGCATGCGAATGCAGCGGCAACGAGCGGATGCGCTCGAACACGGAGGCGATCAGGCGCTGCGCGCCTTGTCCGTCCAGCCGCTCGATGGCGAGCAGCAGCTGCTTCTGCTCCTCGATCGTGAGCGCGACGAAGCGTTCCCGCTTCCCGCTCCCCGTCTCGAAGCTGGCGGACGCGGCGCTCGCGTCGAGGGCCTTTTCGGCGGACGCGTAGCTCGCGCCGAGCTTCGACAGACTGCCGCATACGTGTCCGACCGCATAGATCGACCTCAAATTCAGATACATCTCCAGCGCATGTCGAAGTTTGCTCATGCTTCTGGCCGCTTCGGTTGCGGCTGCATTTTCGCTGCGCTCCCGGAAGGCGAACAAGACGATGATTCGCCCCTCCTCCACGTAAGCGGCCGTACGCTCACGGACATCGCCGAGACTCTGCTGCATGAGATCGACGGCCTGCTGGACCATCCGGTTCGTCTGAACGTCGGTATTGGATTCCGTCAGCAGCAAGAAGGGGACGATCTGCAGCACCGCCGTCGTATACAAAGCCGCCTTCGCATACATGCCATGCCGCACTGCGATTGCTTCCAGCTCGGCTGCGGCTTCGGCTTTGCCTCTTACCAAATCCGCGATGTGGCCTCGGATCGCTTCCGGACGGAACGGAGGCGATTGCCCGGATGAAGTGCCGTTATCCTTCGTTGCGTTTGCGGCTTCGGCCGCCCGCTTCTCCCGAACCGCCTTCCCGAGCAGAGCGAGCAGCGTTTCACCGTCGAGCCTGTGCTTAAGCAAATAATCGACCGAACCGTTTTTTAAACAATCACGAACGTAATCGTAATCATCGTAGCTGCTTAGCATAATGGTCTGAACCGCGGGATAACTCTGCTTGATCATACGGTTAAGGTCCACGCCGTTCATCCCCGGCATGTTGACGTCAATGACGGCGACATCAGGCGGGGATTGCTGAATCATAGCCAGCGCCGTCTCTCCATTTTGGGCTTCGCCGCATATATCGAATCCATGCGCGCGGAAATCCAATAAGGAACGAAGGTCGTTGCGCGCAAGCGGCTCGTCGTCTACCAACAGTACCCGATACATCATCTAGCTCACCTCTTGTTCGGAGCCCGCCGGGCCCCGCAGATTGGGAATCCGAATTTCGACCTTTGTATACAAGCCCGGTTCGCTGTACAGTTTAATTCCGTATGGTTCGTCGAACGAACGTACGATTCTCTCGTGCACGTTGCGTACGCCCATGCCGCTGAATCGGGAGGACGTCGTCTTCGTCCCCTGCCCGCCCAGAAGCAGCTCCATCTGCTCCGAGGTCATTCCTTTGCCGTTGTCCGTCACTTCGATCATGAGATCGCGATGCTCCTCGTACACCCGGATCGTCACGAAGCCGCCCTGCTCCCGCGATCCGATTCCATGCAGAATCGCGTTCTCCACGATCGGTTGAAGCGTCAGCTTCAGCATCCGGCTATCCAGCAAGGACGGGTCCCCGATTTCCTCATGAACGGCGATCGGCTCCATATATTTGTATTTGACGATGGAAATGAAGCTTCGCACGTAGTCCAGCTCCTCCCGCACCGTCAAATATTCATTCGAGTTGCCCAGTACGCCCCTCATCAGATCGATCAGCGAGCCGGATACCTCCTCGATATTGGGCGCCCCGTTCAGCTTGGCCAAATATTTGATGGTGTTGAGCGAATTGTATAGAAAATGAGGGCGGATTTGCGCCTGAAGCGCCGTCAGTTCAGCCTCTCGCTTCTCTTTTTCGCTCACGCGAATCCCTTCGAGCAGCCGCTTAAGCTCCTCCACCATGCCGATGAAAACATGGTACAGTTGCCCCACTTCATCTTTGGTTTTAATCTCTTTTTTCGGAAACGTCAGATTGCCGTCCTTGACCAGCATCATCATGGCTTTCAATCGGCGAATATTGATCGTGATGCGGGACGACACCTGCAAGGAACCGATTAGAACGACGATAAGGACGATAACCGATACTTCCAGCATCAAGTTCCGCAGTTGGGTCGACTCGCTAAGCAGAGAGTCCAGCGGTATAAGCGCCAGCGTCGACCAGCCTGTATGGTCGGACTGCCGGCTGACCACGATAAAGGACCGGCCGTCAATCACCTTCTCCACAACGTCGCCTTTGCCCGCGAGTTCTCTTTTCAAGTCGATAATCTTCTGGTCGGAAGGAGCGAACGAAGGCGTCTGGTCAGGGCGGTACACGAATCCATTTTGCTGATCCAGCACGTACAGCATACTGTCGGCGGTCGGCTTAACGCCGTACGTTTTCCGGATAAAATCGTAACGCAGATCGACCATAACCACGCCGATCGTTTCGCGGTTATAACGGATCTCGCGCCCTACCGTAATCGTCTCCGCGACGCCCGTCTGCTTTAAATACGCATGACGCGATCCATTGCGCAGCATGTATTCCATCGTCGGCGTTCCAAGGATCGTACTGTCCAGCCATGGCCCCCCGGAGAAAAACACCTTTCCGTTCAAGCCGACGACGGCGATCCGGGAAATGTAAGGTTTGTATGTGATTAAGGACGACAGAAACTCCTCGATTCGCTTCTGCTCCTGGAACCATTCGTGGCTGATCTCCACCGACGGGCTGATCAACGTATCGATGACGGTGTTTTTGTTGATGACGACGACCATATTCAGCCGATCGATCTCCTCCAGCATGATGTTCAGAGATTCGTCCGCCTGGCGGATGCTGTCCGACACCGAGGTCACCGCGTTGGACTTGATCGTGTCGCGCATGTTGACGTACACGATGCCGGTTATGGAAAGAATGGAGAGCAGCGCGACGAGACTGAACGCAAGAAATATTTTCCCTTGAATGCTTAAGCTGGGCGATATCCATCGCCTGAGAGTGGACAGCTTCATTGCGGACAACTCCTTTTCACGGAGAAATGCAATCGCTTACAATTTGATTTCGATTGAATTTGCTAAGCTTGGGCTTTCCTTAAAGTTAGAGGGGATTGCTTGAAATAGATTTTGAAAGCCCTCGTAAACGTATAAAGGTTGGGATAGCCGAGCGACAGACCGATCTCCGTCACCGTGGCATCGGTATCGATCAAGAGCCGCCTGGCCTTCTCCATGCGGATCATCTGCAAGTACTTCATCGGCGGCATACCCGTCCGGGCCGTAAACACCTGGGTAAAATACGAACGGTGCACCCCCGCGAAATCCGCGACCTGCTGAACCGTAATGCCTTCCGAAGCGTGCAGCTCCATATACTCTTCGCATTCGCGGATCCAGCCCGCCAGTTCTTGGATCTGTTGATCCTGCTCCCGGGGCATGAGGGACGCCAATAACCCGCACAAGAGGCCTTGCAGTTCAAGCGCCGCGGCCGGGTGCCACCTTTGAACCCGCTCCATCGCTTCAATCGCGCAGTTAACGGCAGCCGCTCCTTGCGGAGTTATAGCTTCCGCGCGGAAGGGCCTTTCCTCCGTAAGCCCCGCCAGCGCAAGCAGCGGCTTTACCCGTTCACCGTCCATGGCCAACCAGCTCATCTCGAGCTCCCGCTCCGCGGGAAGCATATCGTAAAAGTACGTGCGATCCGGGAATAGACAGAAGATGTCGCCCTTTCGAAGCTCGATCTGCCGGCCCTCGTACTCCAGGCGAAGCCTGCCCTCCCTCACGAAGTGAAGACTGTAGCACTCGATTCTTTTGGGTCCGACTTTATAATGGGGCTTGGCCAGGCATCTTCCCGCCCGAACCGGCCATAGACCGCCCGCCTTGTCGAGCTCGCCCGGCGTGTAATAAATAAAGTCCGCGTACTCGTAATCGTATTCCCGCACCTCCGACGCCACCTTTCATCCATATAACAAAATGACAATAATATTACCATTCTCTATTTCTCCATTAGTACGGTTAAAATAGGATAGAAACCTATAATATTACGAATTTTTAAATCCGTAAACCTAACATAATGATATTTCCAAATCGACAAAAAGACACTTACGTTGGAATTGCCGCCTTTCGCAGCCGTTTTCCCGCAAGTGCCTCTTCATTGACCGACTCTCGCTAGACAGTCAGCTCACATAACGGTTAATAACTTCAACTAATAAATCATTAAGCAGCTTAACCTCGTATTCGCCCACCGCCGGCTCCAGGTGATCGCCTCCGATCCCGCTGTCATCGGTCAGGAACAGATAGGTTCCGCCTGTCGCAACGGCCATGAACCGCAGCAAATACTCCGTATCCGCATTTACGCCGCTCGAAGCGACCGGAATGATGCGAATGCCTTTTTCCGAAGCATCTTCGATAAGCCTGTGCACCTCTTCGATGACTTGGGCATCCTCGTGCGGCGGAGCATCCAGCACCAGAAACAGCAAGCGCGCCCGGGCCTCCTCGCTCCAGTCGTGCTTATGAATACCATCCCTGAGCGCCTGGTCGACGGCTTCCGGATAATCGCCTCCGCCTCTCGCATTCTGCTCGCTGAACTGGTCGATCACCTCATTTATATTCGTCGCAAACGGATAAGGCCTCGTAATATATTCGTCCCCTGCATCCCGGTAAAAGTTGGCGCTGACCCTGATCCCCAGCTGATTGGCATGTTCGTCCGCCACCCGTTCCACGACGTCCTTAAGCTCAGCTTCCAAATAATCCAGCTCATCCTTCATCGAACCCGTCGTATCGACGACAAACATCAGATCAACCTTCTCGGACGGCTCCGTCCCTGGCACCCCAGACCCCAAATCCACCTTGACGCTGCCCTGTCTCGTTATGTCCAGCCCCTGCGTCGTTTTCTGTTCCTGTCCGAAGCTGACTTGAACATTGTAGGCATTGCTGGTCTTCAAATCGCGTTGCTCGTACAGCCCTGCATAGACATACGCGATGCCGTCCGTATTGGTCCTCGCCTGCCAGACCGCCTGGTTGTCGGCTTGCAGGACGACCTCCGCATCGGATACGGCTCTGCCGTTAGCCGAGACAATTACCTCCAGCCGATGAAATTGCCAAAAGCCCCAGAAGCGTTTGCTGCTGTCGCCCTCCTGGCTGTTAAGCAGATTGTTGAAGCCTTCCCATGCCGCCAAGTCATCCCACTCTCCCGCGGTCAGCTGCCCGGCCTGAATCTTCTGTTTCGGATTGGAGTAAACTCCGTTGCGTTCAACTATTTCTTTTTTCGGCTCGGAAGAAGTGGGGCTCCTGTCCGATTCCCCTAAAGCTTCTCGAGGAGCGTTCCCGCTGTTCCCCTTTTCGGCAGACGCAGCGTTTGACGCGCCTTCCGTGCTTCGGCTGCCCGCGTTATTGTCCGCTCCGGAACACGCGCTCAAGACAATAACCATCGCAAGCAGCACTCCCGCCAGTCCACGCAGCCGCGATTGCCGCCCCTTTTTTGGCCCCTTCGACGAATACGCTCTCATCATTGCCACAACCCCCTTATGTGTATATACTCCTCTAACGTCCAGGGATTGGCATATGTTGCTAGGTCAGGCTATTATTCGCAAAACGCCCCAACCGTCCGCGCCCCATCCTAAATCATCGTCACCATCCTGAGTACTCTTCGCACGAATCATGCTGAAATTGATCATGTACTCCTCGAAATACATCATCGCTTGGTTTGCCATTCCCGTACTATTCTTGTGATGTAAACGGATTCAAATTGTTAGAGAGGAGGGGTAAGATTCAACGCGGTCTGCAAGGCCCGCACTCGAGACTGCTACTCGCAGAATGAACCGGCAGCCTACTATATCTATCAAAATGGAGGTTAGTTTATGTCACTCGTCAAAACGTTCGCCCGATCCAAAGCAAAAAAACTCGCCGCGCTCTGTTTGGGCGTCGCGCTTGTCCTTCCCAGCATCTCCGCGGCACCGGCAAGCGTAGCCGCCGCCGTCGCTCCGCTCCCTGGTCCGAGCAACCCGCTTCTATACGACGATTTCTCCGGCGGCGGAGTCTTTACGAAAAATTGGATGAACTGGTGGAACCAGGACGGCGGTACCGGCACCTTCACGAAAGCAACGGAGGATTCCCGCACCATCGGCAAATTCGCGCAGACTCCTGCTGCGGCTAATTCCTGGGCCAAATTCCAGCCCTGGAACGAGACGGTAGACGTTAGAGGTTACCGCTACCTCAACTTCCCGCTCAAGAACCCGGGGTATCCCGACGCGCGCCTGCGTATCATCATCAATGACGGAACCCGCAATTATACGCTTGCGAACTGGGTGCCGGTAGACAGCGATTGGACGGTCAGCCAATTCGATCTGGACTCCCTCTCCCCTGCTATTAACAAGAAGAACATCAAGTTCGAAATCTGGCTTAGACAAGCAAACGGCGCTTACGGAGAAATTTGGATGGATGATATCGTCGCTACGACAGGCTCCAGCGGCAGCGCTCCAGTTTTGTCGGCGACGGGCTTAACCTCTAATGCCGGAAGCATTCATAATCAGAACACGCTGTACCAGTTCACCGCTACCTATACGGACGCGGATAACGAGAAACCTTACGCGATGCAGGTCGTCATCGACGATACGGCCTACGATTTAAGGGAAACCGACACCTCTGACACGACGTACAGCGACGGCAAAAGCTACTTCCATCTCACCAAGCTGCCCGTCGGCAGCCATACTTACTACTTCCGCGCAGCGGATCTCACCTCCGACGGAGCATCCACGTCCTTGCAGACGGGTCCTACCGTCGTCTATTCCGACCAGACGGTCGATGTCGTCGTCAGCCAAGCAGGCTACAGCGCGAACGACGTCAAAAATGCGCAGGTCGTATCCGGGCAGCCGCTGACGGATCTTTCCTATCAGGTGCTAAATGGCTCGACCCCCGTTTCGACCGGTACCCTGGTCTACAAGGGCATCACGTGGGACAAGCATGTCTATAGCATCGACTTCACTTCAGTAAACGCGCTCGGCAGCCAATATTCCATTATAAGCAACGGCATATCGTCGTTCCCGTTTACGATCGAAAGCAACGTCTGGGATAACTACAAAGACGAGATGACCGCCTTCTATCGTCTCCTTCGGGCGAGCGTGGCCACAGTCGACGCCTACCCGCCGGGCTACAGCAGCGTTGCTCCTTCGGCTAAGCTCTATCACGGAGCCGGACACTTGGACGACGGCGCATCGCCCGACGGTTTGACGCATTACGATCTGACCGGCGGCTGGTACGATGCCGGCGATTACGGCAAGTATGGCGGCAATCAGTGGGTTGGAACCCAGATCGCGCTTGCATACATCCGTCACAAGGATGCCGACAGCGTAAAGTTCGACAACGACAATAACGGCATTCCCGACCTCATCGACGAAGCCATCTGGGGGAGCGAATACGTCATCAAGTTCGCCGACCAGCTTGGCGGAGCTATGTACAACCTCAAGAACAATGCTTCCTTTGTTCATCCGGAGAAAGCGACGGACAATATCCCAGGCACAGCCGACGATCGCAAAATTACCGACTACGGAGTCGGAGGGTCCGCGAAAGCGGCCGGTACGCTTGCCGCGACGGCCCGCGCGATTCGTATCGCTATCGCCGAAGGGGACATCGATCCTTCCAGGACGGCCGAACTGACCTCATTCGCCGCGGAATGCCAGGCGGCAGCGGAAGTATTCTACCAATATGTGCTGGATCATTACAACGACCCGCTCGGCTCTTATTCCACGAGAGGCGGCATCGATAACTCCATGCTGCTTGCCGATGTGGAGATGTACCTGCTTACGAACGACAATGATTATAAGGACGCTGCCACGGCCAAAATCAATGTGCTCACGCCGAGCGATCTGTACACGACAAACTACTGGGATATGCGTCCGATGTCGCTCGCCGAATTTTATCCCGCTGCGGATCCAGTTACGCAAGCTCATATCCATGATCTGCTGAAGCAGCAGGTTGATTACTTCCTGTCTTCCGCTGACGATACGCCTTACGGCGTGTTCAATCAATTCAAAAACTTCGGCGTCAACGAACCGCATGCCTCCTATTTGGGCGACCTGCTCCGCTATTACGAGCTCTTTCAGGATCCAGCCGCGTTAAACGGCGTCCTAAAGGGAATATACTGGATCTTCGGCGAGAATCCCTGGAATATCAGCTGGGTATCCGGCATCGGCAGCGATTATGTCGATTTCCCGCACACCCGCTTCGACGAGGAATCCAACACGCCGGAGGGCAGAGGCAACGTTTTCCCTGGCGCAATGGTCAGTGGACCAAATATGAAGGATACCAAGGACAAGAATAGCGTCAGCCCCTGGTACCAGGATCGATCGCTGCATCAGGACGATACGAATCAATGGCGCTATAACGAGTTCAGCATCAGTATTCAAGCCGGGCTTCTGTATACGATCATGGGCCTGAGCGCGATGGAAAGCAACAGCATTCCGCCGGGCGAACGACCGCAGGAGCTGCCGATTCTATCGCCGATCATCGGCGACTATGTCCGCGGCAATGTTACCGTCTTCGCCGATCCCGCAAATGGATTTAGCAATCCGCAATATTCGGTGCCTGCTGCCGGCTGGCAGCCGATGTCCGCATCGGGCGAAGCATACGCGGGCACGGTCGACGAGACCGCGGCTGCACCGTACACCAATCGTCGGATAGACGTGCGGGCCGTGGACGCGAACGGCAACCATTCCTACAGCTCCACCCACTACACGGTCGCGCCGCCTCTCCCGGATCCTTCGACGCCTTTGCTGTACGATGACATGGGCGGCGGCGGCTTGTGGGGCTCGAGGGGCGGCAACAACCACTGGGTAAACTGGTATACGCAAAATGACGGCTCGGCTACGTTTGCCAAGACAACGGTGGACGGGCGCTCCGTAGGCAAATTCACTCAGACGCCAGGCTCGGCGACATCGAATGCCAAGTTCCAGCCTTGGCATGATTTCGTGGACCTTTCAGGCTATCAATATTTGAACTTCGGCATCAAAAATCCGGGTTATCCGGACTTGCGCATGAAGATCGAGCTAAACGACGGCACGCGCACGTTCAACCTGACTGGCGGCTGGGCCAGCGTACCGACCTCCTGGACTGATCTGCAGGTCAATCTCGACGGCTTGGCATCCATCGTAAACAAGAAAGCCGCAACGTTGTCCATCTGGCTCAACCAAACGACCGGAACGTACGGCGAACTTCTCATCGACGAAATCAAGGCAACGAATGTCAACAGCGGCAGCGCTCCTGCGTTAACCGGAGGCGGCGTCAGTGCGGCAGCCGGAGATTCGGCGACGGACTTCACGTTCGACGTGACGTACACGGATGCCGACAATCAAGCTCCGTTCGCCATGGAGCTCGTGCTGGACGGCGTCATTTATAAGATGACGGCAGCCGACCCGAGCGACAACAACTATGCCGACGGCAAGGCTTATACCTACACGACAACGCTCCCGATCGGAGTCCACTCGTATTACTTCCATACGACCGATACAAAGACGGATGCCGTCAGCACGGCCGTTCTGGCGGGGCCTACGGTCGCGGACGCACCGCTCCCCCTGTTCGCCGACGACTTCGGCGACGGAGCTGCGGACGGTTGGACGTCGACCAGCGGCACGTGGACTGTCGTCGGCAACGAATACAACGGTCAAGCAGGCTCCGGCTCAAGCTACTCGGTCGCAGGCGATCCGACTTGGAGCGACTATGTCTTTCAAGCGAAGGTCAACGTGACGAACAATGTCAGCGGCAACAAGGACGCGGGTCTCGTTTTCCGCTATGCCGACGCCAACAACACCTACGTGCTGCTGCTCAAAAACAACGACAAAGCCGGCCGCAAGATGGAGCTCGTCAAGGTCGTGGGCGGAGTCAAAACCGTGCTGGACTTCTCCAATCCCAGCATTGCCCCGGATACCTTCTACACCTACAAAATCGTCGCGAACGGCGATTCCATCGAGGTGTACAAGGACGATGTCCTGGAGCTCAGCGCCACGGACAACTCGTTCTCCAGCGGCAAAATCGGCGCGCGCACCTATGCCAACACAAAGGCGATCTATGATGACATTCTCGTGACTGCGCCATAATCCGATTTGGTCAGCCAGAAACTTCTGGCTGGCCTTTTTCTACCATGAAGGCAACGCCATCGAATACTTGCTGCAAGCCTCGTATAGCTCCGCAACTCATAGGAAATAATGGAAGAAAACGTCGAATGGTCGGGAAAGGTGTTGAAGGATGGGCTACGAATCAGGCGGTATGGCGCAAGACGGCCAAAGCACGACAAACGGCATGACGCAGAAGCAGAACAAATCGGCAGACCGTGCAGCTCGTCCGCTCTCGCCATCGCTGGACGCGAATCTTAAGGAATTGGAAGACACGTTCGCGGGCAACTCGGACATTATTTTCCGACATTGGAGCTTCGGACCCGATTTCCGTGAACGTGCCTGCTCCATCTACTTCTCCTCCCTTGTGCAGGAAGACAACATCAACTATATGAAACATTCGCTGCAGGATCTCGAGACCCATGAGGTAGGGCCGGGTAAAGATCTTACGATGGAGGAGCTGCGAAATTTCTTCGAGCGCAGCGGCGTCTCCGCCAAAAAAGCGACAGTCGTTAAAGATATGTTCATGGTGGAGGAAGAAATCCTGAACGGCCGGCTTGTCATTCTATTCGACGAATGGAGCAAGGCGCTCAGCTTTAAAGCGAAGTCCGTCGAGACCCGACAGGTCAACGAGCCCGTCAATGAATCCGTCGTCATCGGCCCCCGCGAGAGCACCGTCGAAAATTTGCAGAAAAACCTCGGCCTCATCCGTCTCCGGCTGAAGACGACGAAGTTCAAAATTATAATGGTCCAGGGCGGAGGCGAGACGAACACTTCCATTGCTTACGGCTATATCGAAGGAAGGGTCGACGGCGAGCTGCTCCAGGAATTTCAGCGCAGAATCGCGGACGTCGACAAGCTAGAAATTCTGGAGACCACTTATATCGAGCAATTGATCGAGGATTCCAGCTACTCTCCTTTCCCCCAGCACCGGTATACGGAGCGGACGGATATGGCGGCGGCCGCGCTTCTGGACGGCAAAATTATCGTCCTGGTGCAAGGAACGGGCGGCATTATGTTATGTCCGGGAAAATTCACGGAATTTTTCCAATCCAGCGAAGATTATTACCAGCGGACGCTAATCTCTACCATGGTGCGATGGCTCCGTATTATCGCCTTTGTAATCGCGCTTACGCTGCCCAGCATCTATATTGCCTTGTCCACCTTTCACCCGGAGCTTATACCTACCGTATTGCTGCTTGCGATTTTGAACGCTCGGGAAGGCATTCCGCTGCCGGCGTTTTTCGAGGCGCTGCTGATGGAGTTTTTTTTCGAGCTCATGCGGGAGGCCGGCGTTCGGTTGCCCCGGCCGGTTGGGTCGGCAGTCAGCATCGTCGGCGCGCTTGTCATCGGTGAAGCGGCCATCAGCGCGGGGATCGCTTCGCCTATCATGGTCATTGTCGTTGCTTTAACCGGCATTGCTTCGTTCTCCCTGCCTCAGTACGGCATGGCAATCTCTTTGCGCATATTACGTTTTCCGCTTATGGCAAGCGCGGCCTTGCTGGGCGGATTCGGCATGATGATCTGCCTGCTGTTTATCCTGCTCCATCTCTGCAAGCTGCGATCGCTTGGACAGCCGTACATGGCTTCGTTGATGCCTCTTCGCTTAAGCGATCTCAAGGACGTGCTGCTGCGCATCCCGCTCAAGAAGCTGCTCCGCCAACCTCGCAATTTGCATAAGCAATAACTACCTTCCGGTCCATGCGCCTGCGGCGGAAGCCCGTATTGGAGATGAACGATGTTGATAGAAGATAGAACTCCCCTGCCGCGCCGGCTGGCTCAACGACTGCGCTCCCGGATCCGAAAGGTGTTGAAGCTGATGCTCGCGGCCGCCATGCTCGTCTTGCCTACAGGCTGCTGGAGCAAATATGAGCTGACGGAAAGAGCGTTCGTCATGGGTGTGGCGCTCGACCTTCGTGACGACGGCAAGCTCGATATGCTGACGCAAGTCTATCGGCCTTCGTCGTCGGAAATCGGCAAGTCGACGTCCACGATCGTAGGCTCCAGCGTTAACATCAAGACGTCGGACGATACCGTTATGGAGGCGATCCGCGACATTCCGATCCACTTGGGAAGGAAGGCTCAGTGGAGCCATATGCGCGTCATTATCGTAGGGGAGAAGCTTGCCAGAAGCCTTAATCTGATCCAGACGCTGGATCTGTTCTATCGCGACCATGAGCCGCGGAACAGCGTCTCCCTCATGATCGCGAAGGGAAAGGCAGCACATCTGTTCGAGAAAACGCCGCTTATCGAACAGACGAGTTCGCAGCAATTTTTAAGGACGAGCGAATCGTCGCACCGCAACGCTGCGAAGACGCTGGATACGACCTTGCTGGATCTGATCCGCCGAATGAAGAGCGTGCAGAAGGACATGGCCGTCGCTTACGTTTACGAAGAGGGCAAAACCTCGCAATTTTTTTCCGCCGCAGGTCTCGCTTTGCTTCATGACGGCATGATGAAGGACGTACTCCCCGCAAGCAAAGTGGAGGGCTTCCTGATGTTAAGCGGCGATTACAAATCAGGCGCCGTCGAAATCCACTGCCCCGGCTCCAAGACAGAGCTCGAGACGGCGGAGGTTCTCTCGCTCCATTCCAGCATAAAACCCGTGGTGAAAGGAGACGATGTCCGTCTAGTTCTTCGCATCGAAGGCGATATTACAATCAATGAATTAAAATGCTCGAAAATTAGCACAGCCGAGGAAGAAGCCATGTTTGTAAGCGCCATTGAGGAACGGATCAAGGAGCAGGCAGCGGGCGCCCTTTCCTTTCTGCAGAAGCGGCAAATCGATGCGATCGGCCTAGGCAATCGCGTCTACAGGACTCATCCGCAAGCCTGGTCTCGCATGAAAGCCGATTGGGGCACCCGCTTCGCCGCTATGCCTTACGACATTTACGTGAGAATGCGGCTGGTTTCAGGCGGCACAATTCGGAGCAAAACCATGTCTTGACCATGTCAAGACAGTCGAAGTCGGGGGAGGGGAACGAGGATGTGGGAAAGATGCCTTGTAATCGCGATTGCATTTGGCGGCGTACTTCTATTCGACGGCTTTGCGCTTAGGGGAAAGCTGACTGCGCGCGACAAGCTCGTCTACGGATCAATCGTCCTCATCACGGTTTATGGAGCAATCGACTTCGCCATGAACCAGGATTGGCCGGATTATCTGGATCTCGCCAACATTCCGTTCGGCAAGGCAGCGAAAACCATGGAGCAGCTGCTGCAGACCGATTGGGAGCGCTAGTCAGAACTGCATGGAGCTAATCAGGAGGAAGGGAGGATCGCCATGGACAAGGAACAGATCAGCCATATTCAGCTGGGCGTGCTTTTCTTCGTATTTATGACCGGTTCCTCAATTATCAACGTCCCGGGCCCGCTCATCGGCAAGGCAGGCAACGGCGCCTGGATCTCGCTCATCCTGTCCGGGGCAGCCGGCTTCGCCGTGCTGGCCATGCTATTGTATTTGGCCAAGAGGTTTCCGGATTTGACCTATGCGGATTATAGCCGCAAGCTGATCGGCAGTGTGCCAGCCACGGTGCTGGGTCTTCTGTCGCTTACCTTCATGCTTCAGATGCTGTCGGCTATGGTCATGGATGTCGCCCTCTTTATGGTGAGCTCCATGCTGAGGGAGACGCCGCTCTATATCTTCACCTCTCTGACCTTGCTGATCGCTGCGCTTACCGCCAGGGCAGGCATCGAAGTGATGGCACGCATGTTTATGTTCATTGTGATCATCACCGCCCTCTTCCTGCTCTCAACGCTCTTGCTCTCCATTCCGGAGTACATGCCGCAGCATCTGCTTCCGATTCTCCCAAAGGGGTTCAAGCCCGTGCTGCACGGCGCTTACTTCTCCTTCGGCTTCCCATTCGCAGAAGTGTTCGTGTTCGGCATGCTGATCCCTTTCGTGGCTCCCAAGAACAGAGGGCGTATACCCGCTACGTTATCCATCGCGTTAATTTTCAACCTGTTTACCTTATCGGCGGCAACGATTGGCGGAATTATGGCGTTCGGTCCCTATGCAGGCGAGATTCCATACGTCCTCTATTCGATGGCCCGGCTCGTGGAATTCCAGGAGATCATTCAGCGTATCGAATCCATCATCGGCATGTCGCTCATCCTGGGCTCCTATATGAAAACGTCTATTACACTCTACGCCATCTCCCTGTTTGTGGGACGCCTCTTCAGACTCCGGGACAGCTCCGTCATCGTCATGCCCCTGGCCCTGCTCGGCTTCATAACGGGCATGGTCACGTACGACGGCCCATCCGGCTGGGGAGCCAGCGTCACCTCCGTTCACCCTATCTGGGCCGCTGCGGTATTCATCATTCCGCTGATGCTGCTGACCATTATGGCGGTTGTTCGGAAGAAGGCGGGGTAAAGCCGGTGCCGGAATTCCCGGTGGATGATCGTGTCGTAAACTACCGCAAATCGCTCAGTACCCATGGCCCTTTTACGACAAACTGCGGCTCCCCGATGTAGAAGGTGATTTCCTTCTGGCCAGGCTTCACGGTCAGCCATTCTGTAATGGCACCCGTCACCTCGTTTAGTTCGGAAGAGTACGACATCGCGCTTTGGCCTCTTTTCCCATACAGACGATAATGTTGCAGCGTTCTCGGTTGTTCCGGATCAAAATGAGTATCCACTTCGACGCGCACGCTCTCGGCATCAACGCGCTCTATGCTCCTAAAATCGATCGTGAATCCCAAGATTTGGCTTGCCACATTAATTTCTTTCTTGCCTTCCTTCGGTACCGGCAGGGTCACTTTAACCGGCTTCGCATCGGGGTCGATAACTCGAATAGCGGGAATAACCACCTGATAATACTTTGATCCTATAGAGTCATCAAATAGCAGCTCTCCCGGCTTGATGAAACCTTTTTCTTCTTTCAACTCCAGCTCACGCCCTTGATCATCCGTTAGCTTGAGCTGCAAGCCTTCTGCAATCGAACTTTTGCCGTATGAATCCACTTTCTGGCGGCCAGACAATTGAGTAAGCAGATTTATTTTAGTAGTTCCCCCATCTAGCGGAGTCACGATACCAGTAACGGTTATACCGTTCTTGCTGTCACTTGAGCCAAATCCCTCCAACTCTTCAGCAGTAGCCGCCTTCGACAGCGGAATCGAGCCGATGAGTGTATTTCCGAACCGAATACTAACTATTCCGAGCCCGTTGTCCGGGATGTTTCCTTCATAGTAGTATGTGGCCTGCCATGGACCGTTGCCCCCCCATGCTGCGCTGCCTCGTTTAAATTCGTATTCCCCTTGCTCCGTCATCAGCACGAGGTTTTTCACCTCTGTAGCGCTAGCATGATTCCCGCCTAGAGAAATTTGCGAAATGGATGGCTCGATGAGCACGCCCTCCACCGTAATTCTGCCATATTCCCCTATCGAGTCTATCGGTTTAGGCAGCACGTACGCGATGTGCTCCGAATCTTCGCTTGGCTGCACGAAGCCGAAGCCCGGGATGAACTGCAGCACTTTCTGCATTTCGGCTAGCGCCCCGGGCGAAAGGGAAATAAAAGCCGTACCCAGAATAAAAATTGCGCAGACGGCAGCAATCCATCTCCGACGTCCTGGATTTCTGCGCGACTTTGCTTTTGTCAAGCGTTTCTCGCCAACAATCTCCATACCCAATTGACTAAAAGTACGTTTCCTGATTCGCTCCCATGCGGCAGCATCTGCTGCCTCCTCCTGGCATAGCTCAATCTCTCCTGCATCGTCCAGTTCCTGATGATCCATCCACGCGAATATTTCTTTTTCGTCCTTCTGAGTCATTTCCTTATTCCGCCCTCCTTTCGCCAAGCTTAGCTTTAAACCATTTCCGAAGCCTGTACAGGCGGCTCTCCACCGCTTTCACGGTCAGATTGAGACCCTGCGAGATTTGTTCGATGGATTCGTAGGAAAAATATCGCCGGTAGAACAAGCTCTTATCCGGTTCAGGTAGAGCATGGACCAGTGCAAGCAGCTCCGCGGATGCTTCTTTGGTTAGCACTTTCTCTTCCACGCTCGCCCCGGCAGCAGCATGCCCGTCGAACGACTGCATGACTTGCTGTCTTAACAGTTTCCGCCGCGCATCGAGAGCGGCGTATTTGGCTAAAATCAGAAGCCAGGTCCGCAACGTTCCTTTCTTCATATCGTATTCATCAATTCGTTTCCAAGCCGCTAGAAACACGTCGCTGACGCATTCCTCCACATCTTCCGTCCTGCCTGCGCCTGCAAGAACCCGTCTCACAAGACCGTAAACTACATCCCCGTATTTCTCCATCAAACTTTCAAGCCCCGATGGCAGACGGTGGCGCAAGGCGTCTAGCGTCTACCAGCTGTTGCTCCTCCCCGCTCATAACCTCTCCCTTTCAAGTCTTGTTAAGCTCCTATATCTATAACTACGTCACCAGATTCCGGAATCCCTCAACCTAAAAAATAAAAGACCGGATAGTGACTCCGATCCCTCACGTTCCGCCCTTCATCTGGTCCCTCCAGGCCTTCGGCGGCAGTCCCGTATATTTTTTGAAGCTTTTGCTGAAATGGAATTCGTCCGCGTAACCGCAGCTTTCCGCGATCTCCTTCATCGTGCTGTCTGCGTACAGAAGTTGCTTCTTGGCGTGCTCGGCCCGAAGAACGCTCAAATAATCCTTCGGACTGCGTCCCAGATGGCGCTGAAACAGATTGCGCAGATGCGAATCCGATATGCCGCAGCTTCTCGCCAGCTCGCTGAGTTTAACCTGGCCGGCATACCCTCGGTCGATGGCCTGCTTGGCACGCTCGAACGCATCGGCGGATTGCGCGCTTCCCGTCTGCGCTTCTCTCATTCGGCGCCTAATCGCGCTGATTAGCCGGAACAATGCTCCTTTGGTAATCAACTCGCCATCCGCCTGTCCCGGCACCCAACCCGCCTCTATCTCCCCGAACAGCTTGTCGAATTCATGCGCCGCTTCTCCGTGGGCCTCCAGAAGGAAAGGCAGCGGCAGCGCCTCCTCGACCTTCCGCCAACTTCCGGCGTCCCCTCCTCCTTGCATCGCGGATATCAGCACCATCGTAATTTGCAGGGGATGACGTTCATCCGTCTCCATGGAGAGTTCCAACCCGGGATGCATATACAACAGCATTCCTGCACGTACGGCGAATTCGCTTTCTCCCCGGAAAACGCCGCGTCCTTCCCTAATCCAATAAAACGTATGCGCCGACCGATTCTGCCGAATGTCGCGCCAACCGGGATAAGTCCTCTTATCCATCACCAAATGGACGTGCAAGTGCAGCTGCCGAAGCAACTCCTCCATGGCTTAACCTCCCGTCGTAATCGACAATGCCCTTGCCGATCGTCATTCGTATGATAACGAGCATAATCTCGCGAATCGATTTTGACAAGTATGCGATCGGTATTACCATGTTTATCTAGGCACCGTCATGTTAAAATCAGCGTGATTATGACAAAGGGGAGGGAATCCTAATGACGCTAAGGCCGATCGATTATATGCCATGGATGGCCAAGACGGAAGAAGAACGGCAGACCCAACAAACCTTGCAGGACAATCTGGAAGCACGATTTGAAGGCAAGTTCGGCAGCAACTGCTTTGTGTCTGCGGAATCGTTGTTCTATCCGGATTCATTTCGCATTGGCGATCGCAGTTACATTGCGGGCGGAGCGATCGTACGCAATACGCATCTTATCATGGGAAAAGATTGCTCCATTAACGCTTACGCAGTCGTCTCCGGTCGCATCACGATCGGCGACGGTGTACGGATCGCATCGCATGTCAGCTTGTACGGCTTCAATCATGGTTACGCCTCGACGGAGATCCCGATCTTTCAACAGCCTCATACTTCGCTTGGCATTGTGATCGGAGATGATGTATGGATTGGCGCTGGCGCAGTTATCTTGGACGGCGTACGGATCGGCTCTCATGTCATCGTGGCCGCGGGAGCCATCGTTACCAAGGATGTCCCCGACTACGTCATTGTCGGCGGCAATCCTGCCAAAGTCCTTCGCAGCAGGCTTGGAGGCGACAGATCTGTTGCTTCGACATCGGACGCAAACGATCGCGGCAAAGGGAGAGACGCGCTTGCGACACGCCTTAACAAATTTGGCGCCGGCGTTGCCGGACAAATTCCGGATCTGCTTCATCATTATGAGGAGGCGGACGGAAATGAACGTTATTTCCGCGACCGTCCCGGCTTCAAGCGTACCGTCCGCGCTTATTGCGATGCCGTCGAGATCGCCGCAATGTTCGGCGATCTGCCGCCCGGCTGGTCGCGAGAAGAGCTGATCGCGAAGCTTGACGGCTTCCAGGATGCGGAATCGGGACTTCTGCCGGATCCATGGTCGCCCCCAGACGAAGAGACGTACGATCCCGCTCTGCTCACGGATCATCTCTCCCGCTACCATCTGCTCGCCGTCGGATACGCGCTGGAGGTGCTGGGCTCGGCGCTTCCGCATGCCGTCCAAGTCGTAGAGAGGCTGGATACGCCGGCGTTGTACGCGAAGTTGGCAGCCCTGCCATGGACGAACAACGCTTGGGGCTGCGGCGATTGGATCGACTGTTACGCGACGGGGCTCTACCATAACCTTAAGCACTTCGGCTCCACCAAGCGGCCCGACGACCTGTTCGGCTGGCTGCACACACACGCAAATCGCTTGACGGGGTTATGGGGCGAACCGACGGAAGCCGATGGGTGGCTGCAGCCCGTCAACGGCTTTTACCGTCTGACCCGCGCCACGTATGCGCAGTTCGGCATGCCGCTCCCTTATCCGGAAACGGCCATCGACACTATTCTTGCCCATAGCCGCAACGCGAAGTTTTTCCGCGAGGACCGGCTTAACGCCTGCAACGTGCTGGACGTCATCCATCCGCTGTGGCTGTGCATGAAGCAGACCGATTATCGCCGTGACGAAATCGTCGCCTGGGCGGAGCGCCACATCGAGATCGTCCTGCGCGGCTGGGTGCCGAACCGCGGCTTCGCTTTCGTCCTGAGCGAACGCGAGTCCACGGGCTTGCAAGGGACGGAGATGTGGCTCAGCATCCTCTACTTGCTCGCCGACGCGTGCGGGCTCAGCTCTACGCTCGGCTACGAACCGAAGGGCGTGCATCGATTGGAGCCGGCTTGGCGGTTGTAAAAATGAAACAAGGCGAAATGGCAACGGTCCTTGGGCCGGGAGGTGCGTTTCGTCCCGAAAAAATCGGCTTAATGCTCCAAGCGGAGTTACTTTCGGCGCTGTAACCCGGAAAAATCGGGTTACAGCTCCAAGCGGAGTTACTTTCGGCGCTGTAGCCCGAAAAAATCGGGTTACAGCTCCAAGCGGAGTTACTTTCGGCGCTGTAGCCCGAAAAAATCGGGTTACAGCTCCAAGCGGAGTTACTTTCGGCGCTGTAGCCCGAAAAAATCGGGTTACAGCTCCAAGCGGAGTTACTTTCGGCGCTGTAGCCCGAAAAAATCGGGTTACAGCTCCAAGCGGAGTTACTTTCGGCGCTGTAGCCCGAAAAAATCGGGTTACAGCTCCAAGCGGAGTTACTTTCGGCGCTGTAGCCCGAAAAAATCGGGTTACAGCTCCAAGCGGAGTTACTTTCGGCGCTGTAGCCCGAAAAAATCGGGTTACAGCTCCAAGCGGAGTTACTTTCGGCGCTGTAGCCCGAAAAAATCGGGTTACAGCTCCAAGCGGAGTTACTTTCGGCGCTGTAGCCCGAAAAAATCGGGTTACAGCTCCAAGCGGAGTTACTTTCGGCGCTGTAGCCCGAAAAAATCGGGTTACAGCTCCAAGCGGAGTTACTTTCGGCGCTGTAGCCCGAAAAAATCGGGTTACAGCTCCAAGCGGAGTTACTTTCGGCGCTGTAGCCCGAAAAAATCGGGTTACAGCTCCAAGCGGAGTTACTTTCGGCGCTGTAGCCCGAAAAAATCGGGTTACAGCTCCAAGAGGAGTTACTTTCGGCGCTGTAGCCCGAAAAAATCGGGTTACAGCTCCAAGCGGAGTTACTTTCGGCGCTGTAGCCCGAAAAAATCGGGTTACCGTCCCGGGGCAATACTTCGTTTCCTAAAACATAAAAAAAGCCCCTCAACTCTCTCGAAACCGAAACCAAGTGAGAAGCGGGGCTTGTCATTTATTTTATTAACCTTCCAAAAAGAACTGAATCGTCCGATCCGACGATCCCGGCAAACCTTCATGACCGAAGTCCGGATAGATGGCGAGCTGTTTCTTGGCCGTGATTTTGTTGTACATCGCAAACTGCGTGGACGGCGGGCAGATCGTATCCATCAGGCCGACGTACATGAGCACCTCGCCTTGAATGCGGTTCGCAAGGAACTGCAGGTCGATGTAGCCCAGCTTCTCGAAAATTTCGTCCTCGCGCTCATGCAGCGGGTCAAAATGGCGGAAGTACGTGCGCAGCTCGGCATAAGCGTCCTTCGCCAGATCCATCTCCCATACGCGCTTGTAATCGCACAAGAAAGGAAACACCGGTGCCAGCTTCTTAACACGCGGCTCCAGCGCCGCGCAGGAGATCGTCAAGGCTCCGCCCTGCGATCCGCCCATCGCGTAAACTCGCTCAGGATCCACCTCCGGCAGCTCAATGGCGATGCCGGCGAGCTGTGCCGTATCCAGAAAGATCTGACGGAACAGGAGATTGTCCGGGTGATCGTCAAGTCCCCGAATGATATGGCCGTGATGCGTATTGCCTTTTACGCCGCCGGCATCCTCGGAGGAACCGCCTTGTCCGCGGCAGTCCATCGCCAGCACGGAGAAGCCCAGCGACGCATAGGCGAGCTTATCGCTCCAGTCCCCCGCATGCCCCGTGTAACCATGGAACATGACGATTGCCGGATGCGGCTCCTGCACGTTTTTGGGACGAACGTATTTGGCATGAATGCGCGCGCCCTTGACGCCCGTAAAATAAAGATCGAAGCAGTCCGCCTGCGGCGTCTGGAATGTGCTCGGCACCAGTTCCACGTTTGCGTCAACGGCGCGAAGCTCCTCCAGCGCGCGATCCCAATATGCGTCGAAGTCCGCGGGACGCGGGTTCCTTCCCTGGTATTCTTTCAACTGGTCTAGCGGCATGTCTACTTGCGGCATCTCTCAATTTCCCCCTCGAATAAGTGCAATGATTGGCATAAGGCCGTTATAGGCTTCAGCTCGAATAAACCCATAATACTCCTTTTTGACAGCGATTCCAACAAAAAAAAGAACGTCCAAAAAGGACGCTCTCCTTCTACCGTTAACGTTGAATAACCGGGCCTTCCGATTGCAATTCGGAGGTTGGCCCTTGTCCGCCGTTGATGACCGGCCAATCATTAAGCCAGTCGATTCGGTCAAGCATCATGGCTCGTCCCGATACATCAGGATGGATCAGATCATAGGCATGGTAAAGCATCCAATCCTGCCCCGCATCGTCCTGAATCACCGCATTATGCCCCGGCGCCAGAAACCGGTCATTCCTTTCGAGAATCGGATTCCCGGCATAAATCTCGAACGGCCCGACCGGCGATTCGGATCTTGCGACCATGACCGAATAATGTGCGTTGTGACCGCTATCCTGACAGCAGTAATCGCCGGAGTAAAACATATAATAATAATTAGCTCGTTTGATTACCCAGGGCGCCTCGACCAGCTTGTCATAACCGTCGCGCACATCAAACTGCCCGGCCCATATCGCTTCCGTCTTCTCGCCGACAACGCTCATTCCGTCGGCAGATAGCTCCTGCGCATATATAGGCATGCCGTTGGAACCCCAGTACATGTAGCGCTTGCCGTCTTCGTCATCGTACACAAACGGATCAATCGTATCGAAGCTGATTCCCGCGAGCACCGGTTCTCCCTTATCCTTATAGGGTCCTTCCGGGTGATCCGCCACCGCAACGCCAATCCCCATACCGGTGGATTCATCGTCGTCATTAAGCATCGTCGAATAGTATACATAATACTTCCCGTCATAATAGGTGATATGGGGCGCCCAAAAATAATTGTAAACGGTCCAATCCGGCACGTTCTCCACCGTGAAGACGGTCCCTCTCTCCTCCCAGTGAACCAAATCCTTCGATCTCAAAATCGGAAGGGGAGTAAACGTTCCGTTACGAGTCGTTTGGGTCGTGACAGCATAATAATACCCATCGTCAGCCTTCAGCACGGTTGGATCCGGCGCGTCGGACCGATAAACCGGATTGGTATACGGAACAGGCTCGCCCGGATCCTCTCGGGCTTGCATCCATACCAAGACCGCTCCGACTGCCGCAGCGCACAGAATCAATAGGAACCCGATCCAGACCAGGCGTCTTGCCTTAAAGACTCTGCCCATTTACTCGTCACCCGAGGCTACCGGAAGATCCGTATCTAGCGAAGCCGGAACCCCGAAGTCCGGTTCTCCCTCCTCGGACCAACCGAATTTCTGGATATGCGTGCTGCGTTTTTCGCTCCCCCCGCCGGATTCCGGAATCGCGTGATACACGATCCAATCCTCTGTCCCGTCAGGGGAAACCGTAAAGCTGTTGTGTCCGGGCCCGAATATGCCGTTCTTGACGGATTTGCGGAAAACCGGCGTTTCGCTCTTGGACCAGGAAGACGGATTCAAGAGATCGCTGTGTTCGGGTGCGCTCAGCATCCCGAGCGCATAATCATCCGACCAGCAGGTGCTGGCCGAATAGATCAGAAACACTTTGCCGAAACGCTTTAGAAAGCAAGGACCCTCGTTGATCGCCATTCCGCCTTGCTGCTCCCACTCGTACTCCGGCTTTGTCAGCAGCACATTCTTGCCTTTCAACGTCCATGGATCCTCCATCTCGGCCGCATAGATCGCCGAACCGTATAACGGGTAATGACCGTATCCCGCATACATAAAAATCAGCTTTCCTTGGTGCTCCAGCACGCTGCCGTCCAGACCGGCGAATTCGGTGTTGACCGCGCCTCTCTCGATCCACTGCCCGTCTAACGGGTCATCGCTTTCATTCTCAAGCACATAGATTCTGCGAGTATCGTCGCCGCCGCCGTCATTCGCGGTAAAGTAGATATACCACTTTCCTTTCAAATAATGAATCTCCGGCGCCCATAAATTTTTGCTGTTCATTCCGGATGCCGGCGGCAGCCACACCACTTTGCGTTCTCCTTCCGCAATGCGGTTCATAGAGCGGGATTTGAACAATTCCAGACGATTTCCCGCGGTCACCATAAAGTAATAATATCCGTCCGTGTGCCTGTACATCCACGGATCGGCTCCGTTAGCCAAAATCGGGTTCCTAAATGTAGTCTCTCTTGCCGTTTCCATGCTTAATCTCCTCCCTATCCCTTCAGCCCGGTCATAGTGATGCCCTCAACGAAATAGCGTTGGGCAAAGAAAAATAGAATCACCGTCGGGATAAGCGCCAGAACGGATCCGGCCATAATTAAAGTCCAATTCGAAACGTAATAGCCTTGAAACGATGCCAAAACAAGCTGCAGCGTAAATTTCTCCGGGCTGTTGATATAAATGAGCGGTCCAAGGAAATCGTTGTAGCCGCCCAGGAATCCGAATATGCCTTGCGCGGCGAGCGCCGGCTTGGACAGCGGCAGCATAATTCGAATAAATACGCCGAACGGATTCAGGCCATCGATCTTCGCCGCATCCTCCAGCTCGGACGGAATGGTTCGAAAATATTGACGCAAAAAGAATACGCATGCCGCCGACCCGAACAGGCCAGGTATCATTAGCGGCTTCCAGCTATCCAGCCACCCGATGGTCTTGAACAGGATGAAGGTTGGAATCATCGTTACCACGCCGGGAATCATCATCGTCGTAAGCAGCGCAACGAACAGAAACTCTCGGCCCGGGAATCGAAGCTTGGCGAATGCGTAAGCGGCCAATGCGCTAGTAAGCAACCCGACGAACATCGGCGGCAAAATGATAATAAGGGTGTTCATAAGACCCCCGAACAAAGGGGCCTCCGTTAGTACGGTTACATAATTGCTCCACTCGATCGGCTCAGGAATCCAGCGAATCGGATATTCGAATACTTTGCCTTCCAGCTTGAGCGATGTGGAGAACATCCAGAGAAAAGGCAGGAGCATAAATACCGTGCCGATAATCAGAAAGGCATATGCCGATAATTTCCCGAGCTTGTTTTCTTTATTATTCATAGTGCACCCACCTCCGGGACAGCCAGAAGTTGATCAAGGTGATGATCATGATCAGAATTCCGAGTATCCATGCCATAGCGGAAGCGTAACCCATATCCATGTAACGGAACGCATTCTGGAACAAATAATACACAATGGTCATTGTCGAATATTCCGGACCGCCTTCGGTCATGATCATAAACCGGACAAAATCCTGCAGTGCCGCGATAACGGCTGTGATCAAAATAAACAAAGTAGTTGGCGAAATGCCGGGAATGGTCACATAAAGGAATTTCTTCCAGCTTCCGGCACCGTCGATCTCAGCCGCTTCATACAACGTTGTAGGCACACCCTGCAACGCTGCCAAATACAGGATCATATGAAATCCAAGACCGGCCCATACGCCTTGAATAATCATGGAGGGCATGGCCCAACGAACATCGTTGAGCCACGCGGGTCCAGATACGTTGATCAAGCCAAGCAAGTAATTAAGCAGGCCGTAATCGGCATTAAAGACCCACTTCCAGAGCAATGTCAATGCAACGACGGAGCATATCGTAGGCAAGAAAAATACCGTTCGAAAAAACTTGATTCCGACTATCCTTTGATTAAGGGCAATCGCGATCGCAAGCGCTGCCGCCATTCCGATCGGAATGCCGATCGCGGCATATAACGTGTTCACCAGCGATTTCCAGAATAACGGGTCTTCCAGCAAAAGCCTTGCGTAGTTGTCCGCACCGTTAAACGTCGGCGGATTAAACGCATCATATTTCGTAAAACTCACATAAACCGAATACCCGATCGGAATAAATGCGAACAGCATAAATCCCAGGATAGGAGCAGCGACGAACGAATATCCCCATAGATACTCTTTGTTGAATTTTCGCTTAGCCTTGCGGCTCGGTTGAACGGGGCGGTTCTCGGAGACCTCCGTCATAATCAACTACGTCCCCTCCTTTCCATCATTCGAACAATTTCGGGTTTCCTTCTTTAATCAATTTATCAATTTCCGGCTTCAACTCGTTCATAAGCGCCTCGGCCGTTTTTCTTCCATCCCATACTTGAGCCAGGTTTTGATTCAGCGTATCCCACCATTTGGCATTCGGAAGGTTCGTCCATGGACCCGGTTTTTGAACCTCTGCCGCTTTGACGAATACTTCCGCATGCTCAGGCTTCTGTCCCGGCTGCAAGAACACATCGCTGTTCGCCATCGACTTGAAGCTCGGAATGGCAAAGCCCATCTCGGATTGCAGCTTTTGCCCTTCCGGACCGCCCAGATACTCCACCAATTTGAAAGCCGCATCCGCATTAGCCGTTTTGCTATAGATGCCTAACCCGACTGAACCGCTATGACCATCCCATTGGCCGTTTGTCGGATTTGGCGCAACATCCCAATCAAAGTCCAGCTTCCGATAAGTCGGCACCATCCAGCGGCCTTGCTGCATCATCGCCAGCTTGCCGGTCTCGAACATTTGACCGTCGTTCATCGCTTGCAGCGCTCTGGAGTCTGGCGAAACACCGTGCTTGTTCCGCAGATCCGCGGCGAATTGCAACGCGTCCGTTGCCGCTTTCTCATGCATCATAAACTCTTTGCGGTCGTCGCTTAGGATCTTGCCGCCATTGCCCCAGATCCAGCCTTCCCACCACGCCGGTCCCATGCCGTATTGCTCCGGCTTTCCGTCGCCGTTCTCGTCCTTGGTAAGCAATTTCGCCGTCTCGAGCAGCTCATCGAACGTCATTGGATTTTCCGCGCTGGGATAAGGGACGCCAGCGGCGTCAAACAATTCCTTATTGTAATACAAGACAATGGGGCCGATATCTTTAGGCAAAGCATACAACTCGCCTTCCCCCGTCTTTTTGCCGTCATACTTGTAACGCTTGAGACCTGATTCCCACATATCCCCAATATCGATATTGCTGGATTCGACGTAATTATCGATCGGCATCAACAAGCCCGCGCTTACCCATCTGCCGAAGTCGCCATCCGGTACATACAATACGTCAGGAGCGGTTCCGCCAGCCAGCATTGTGTTCATTTTGCCAACGTAATCGGCTGGCATGTGCATATATTCCACATCGATAGTCGGGT
This sequence comes from Paenibacillus sp. MY03, assembly GCF_002165585.1. Lineage (NCBI taxonomy): Bacteria > Bacillati > Bacillota > Bacilli > Caryophanales > Paenibacillaceae > Paenibacillus > Paenibacillus sp. MY03. The sequence continues at coordinate 113,830 of NZ_MXQD01000015.1, forward strand.
TTTTGGTTTCAAAGTCCTTGATCAGCTGGTCGAATACCTGCTTCTCGGACGGATCTCCCCAGCCGGCGAATTTAACTTTCACCTTATCGCCTGTATTCGCTGCTCCGTCGTTGTCGACCGCAGCGTTATTGTTGTCTGTACCCTGATTGACATTTTTGCTGGCGTTGGGCTCTTTCGTGCCCGCGCAGCCGACAGCGGCAGTTGCCAACACGATAAGGGATACCGTCGTACATATTGCTTTTTTTGCTTTCATTTGCTTTCCCCCTTTTTGTTCATTGGATTATGGTTTGCCCCTTTAGTTTATCAACTCCTGAGTATGAACGGTTCATGGAAACGCTTCCGATTGCAAGCCAAAAAAAACAAAAAACCGCCGTTTTCGACGGTCGTTTTCGTATTTGTTCGTTCTTCAATTCGAGCCAGCCTCTTCCCTCTTTCTCCACTCCAACGGAGTTTTCCCGAAATGCTTGACGAATAGTTCATGAAAGCGGCTGGATGAAGTGAAACCTACCTCGGAGGAGATCCATTCAATGGGCTTGAGTGTTTGCTGGAGCAGTCTCTTGGCTTCATTTAACCGTAGACTGATAATATATTGTTTCGGCGATATACCGACCATTTCTGTGAATTTCTTGCGGAAAATGCTTTCGGACAAAAAATAACGCGCAGCCAAGTCGGATATTTTAAGTGCCGTTTGGTAGGAAGCATGAATCACTTTTAAAGCCTCTTGTATGATCTGATTATCGCTGCCTTGCTCGATTCGGGAAGCCTTCATCGCTTCCGACGCGTTGACATGATAACTGAGAAGCAGCGATTCAAACGCGTTTCGCATTAAATCGTAAGATAATTCGCCGTGCTCTCGTCTGGACCATTCCTCTTCTAATTGTCTCAAAGCCAATTCTGCTTTATCCAGCTGCCACCCGCTCAACCTGGAAACTAGAATATGATCCGGATTTTGTTGAAAAGCATTTCCAACTAAATATTGGCAATAAGAAGGGACTTCATGTTTGAAAAAGTGGACGGATATCCCCTTCCATGCTTTCAAGCATACGAATCCGTGAAACAGATTAGCCGGGATGAGGATCAAGTCGCCTCTTGCAACAAGGATGTTATGACCCTGGGTCATATAACTGCCTTCTCCGTCCAAGATGAGAGTTAGCTCGTCTGATTCGTGGGAATGCGAACGATACAGCCCTTCACCCTCCAGGGCCTGGAATACATGAGGTGCAAAATGTTCTATTTGTTCTACGAAAGCACGCCCCATATACGATCCCCGACTTTCCTTTATTAGTTGCTAATTCTATTGTAGTGGAAGCTGAAAGCGTTGACAACAGGATGCCCGTGCTACATTATCATTCGCTTTCGACTAATATAGAACTTCCTCTCTGGAAACTAGCGAATATAAAATACCAAATCGTAAAAATAGAACCTCGCAAATGTTGCCTCCCGACCGATACAATAAAAGTGCCGGGAACTCGGACAAGCTTAAGGGCCGCTTCCGCTCCCCATGATGATACCGACCTGTTCTTCTGCGATAGACGCGGTTTGGATGCCCCTATTCCCTGCCAACCTTTATGGAAGAGGATGGTGAGATTTATGTACGCTTTAAGGAAAAGACGGCTTTCCCTCCTGCTTGCGATGTCCCTGTTAGTCATGTGCGTCGCATCCGTCGTATCCCCTCCCCCGCAAGCGCTAGCATCAGGCTCTGGCGGCATCGAGCGGGTATTCACCGACAAAGCCCGCTATAATCCAGGCGACGCTGTCTCGATCAGCGTGCAGGCAAAAAACGGCACCGGCTCAAGCTGGAGCGGCGCCGCCCGACTGGAAATTTTTCATTTGGAGAACTCGCTGTACACCTCTTCCCAATCCTTATCGTTAACAAACGGACAATCCACGACGCTGACCTTCACTTGGACGGCTCCATCCACGGACTTCAGAGGTTACTTCGTCCGGATCGATGCCGGGACGCTGGGGCAAGGAGCAACGGCGATCGACGTCTCCAGCGCCTTCACGAAATATCCGCGATACGGGTATATTGGCGAATTCGAGTCCGGCGAGACGGCATTGGAGAGCAAGGCCAAGGTGGATCAGCTTGCGCAGGATTACCACATTAACGCCTGGCAGTTCTACGACTGGATGTGGCGGCACGACAAAATGATCAAGCGCACCGGCGGCAGCATCGACTCCACTTGGCTGGACTTGTTCAACCGCGAGATTTCCTGGTCCACCCTTCAGAATCAGATCGACGCGGTGCATGACGTAAACGGCAAGGCGATGGCTTACGCCATGATCTACGCCTCCCGCGAGAACTATTCGCCTCTCGGCATCAGTCCGACCTGGGGCATCTACGAGGACTCCTCCCATACGAACCAGTTCGACGTCGACTTCGGCGACGGCAGCACGTACCTCTATATGTTCGACCCGCAAAATCCCAATTGGCAAAATTATATCCATGCCGAATACATCGATTCCATCAACACCGCGGGCTTCGACGGCATCCACGTGGACCAGATGGGCCAGCGCAGCAACGTGTACGATTACAACGGCAACTCCATTGATCTCTCCACACGCTTCTCGCCGTTTCTGGACCAGGCCAAAAGCGTACTTAGCGCTAACAACCCTGCCCGCGACAACCTGACCTATAATATCGTCGACGGCACGGTAAACGGATGGGCGGTAAACGATGTAAGCAAAAACGCCGATCTCGACTTCCTGTACAGCGAAATCTGGTATCTCTCGGACAGCTACAACCAGCTTAAAAACTATATCGAGCAGCTACGCGCAAACGGCGGCAACAAAGCGGTCGTGCTGGCAGCCTACATGAACTATGCCGACAATGCCGGCACGCGTTACGAAGCGGAGAGCGCGTCGCTGACGAACGTCTCGACGAATACGAATCATGCCGGGTACACGGGGAGCGGATTTGTCGACCAGTTCGCAAGCACAGGCGATAAGGTTTCCTTTGCGATCAACGCTCCCGAAGCAGGAGATTATTCGCTCGTATTCCGTTACGGCAACAACACAGGAGCCAATTCGACGCTTAATCTGTACGTGGACGGAAACTTCGTGCAGAAGCTGTATTTCTTCAACCAGAGCAGTTGGGGGACATGGAAGCACGACGCCTGGTACCAGGTGCCGCTGACGCAAGGAGCCCACACCGTAGAGCTGCGGTACGAATCCGGCAACGTCGGCGCGGTTAACCTCGACAGCTTGACGCTTGGCACGTTCGACGAACATTCCGTACGGCTGGCGGATGCCATGATGTCGGCGAGCGGCGCGACGCATATCGAGCTGGGCGACGACAACCAGATGCTGCCGCACGAATATTATCCAAACCGAAGCAAGACGATGCGAAGCTCGCTCAAAAACGCGATGAAGGATCATTACAACTTCATCACGGCTTACGAGAACCTGCTGTTCGACTCGGATGTCGTCCCTAACGACACCGGCTCGCAATTCGTGAATCTGACGGGCGTCAGCGCAAGCGGCGACGGATCGGCCAACACGGTCTGGTATATCAATAAAAGGACGTCGGATTACAATATCGTTCACCTCATTAATCTGCTCGGCAATGATAACCAATGGCGCAATACGGCGTCGCAGCCAAGCTTCCAGACCAATCTTCCGGCTAAAATCTACATCGGCGCGGACGAAACGATTTCGGACGTCTATCTCGCCTCGCCTGACCTGAGCGACGGGGAGACGCAGGAACTGGCATTCACTTCGGGCACGGATACCGGAGGCAAATACGTTTCCTTTACGGTGCCGGAGCTGAAGTACTGGAATATGATCTACATGAAACGTACGTTCAGCGTGCCTGCTAACGACATCTACGAAGCGGAGACGGCGATCAAGTCGAACGTCTCGACGAACACGAATCATGCCGGCTATACGGGGAGCGGCTTCGTCGACGGATTTTCTTCTACAAATGACGGCGTCTCCTTCGTCGTGAAGTCGACGGCCTCCGACGATTACGCGCTGCGCTTCCGGTATGCCAACGGCGGCTCCGACGCAACCCGGGACGTGTACGTCGATGGCAAGCTCGCAGGCACCGTTTCGTTTAAGAGCACGGGCTCTTGGAGCACATGGGGCTACGGCGAGATCACCGCGCGTCTGGAGCCCGGCCACCACACCATTGTGCTGTGGCAGACGAGCGGCAACACCGGGGCAATCAACCTCGATCATCTGGATCTCGACAAAACGTACATTTGGCAGTTCGACCGTCAAATTGTCAGCGTACCTGCCGGATACCGCATTACCTTCCGAACGGGATTGCCGGGCTGGGTGCACTGGGGCGTAAACGGCTGGACGGGCGTGACCGATACGCCGCTCCGGAGCAACGGCTCCCCGGACGGCAATCTGGATCACGAGACGTCCATCGGACCGTTCGCCACCGGCACCGCGGTCGACGTTACGTTCCTGTGGGACGACAACAACAACGGTATCCTGGAACCAAGCACGGACAGATGGGAAGGGACGGACTTCGGGATCAATGTGAGCTAGCGTGCAGTTTAAAGGTAGGATTTATCGCCAATAAGAAAGCAGGGTATGGATTCTCGGCTCGCGCAGCCGGTCCATGCCCTGCTTTTTATTTTGGATAACTCTTATTATCGAATAACGACAACTTCAACGCCTGTATCAAGCTCCGCCCAAGAACGATCGGCGGTTAACACGAGGCCGCTTTGTTTTTGGCCAAGCGCAAGACAGGCCCGGTCACCGAATGAGAGTCCAAGCGATTTTGTCGCGCTTCTCAAGGATGCTGCGGAAACAGCCATGTCCGTAGTGAAATCAACGATTTGTATGCCCAACAGGAGCAAGTAACTTAAGGTTTGTTCGTATGGCATTTGCAATTCCTGCTGTTTGGCCAGAACCTCCGAAACATTGACAGTCGATACCATGGCCTCGCCAATCTCCAGATAGTGCTCGACTACTTCTCCTCCAGGCTCTCGAAAAAAAAAGGCAAGAATCGCTGAAGCATCCAGCACAACCTTTTGCCCGTTCATTCCGTTTCTCTCCTTCGATCGTCGATTAGTTCCTGCGACAGAACTCGGTCGCCGATCTCGTACTTCGCCATTTGCTCCTGCACGTATTGAATAGCCTGCTTACGAGTGAGCAACACAAGTTTCCCTTCTTCCATATGGAGCATTAATTCATCACCTACATCGATTCCAAGCTCTTTTCTAACATCGACCGGGATGACGACTCGTCCTCCCTCTCCAAGCTTGACAGGGAATTGCTTCAAAATGGCACCTCCAAACGTTACTGGCAATTATAATCATTGTGTCACGTCAATTATCTCATGTCACAACAAATAGCACAATGACATATTAGATTCGACACTCTCCAAAAAACAGCAAAAACCCGCAGTCCTTTGCGGACGGCGGGTCCTCCTCCCAGCTTATCCCTTTACGCTGCCCTCCGACAGGTTCGGGTTGACGAATTGTTTCTGGAAGATAACGAAGATCGCGATAATCGGCATCAATGCCATCATGGAAGCCGCGAAGAACAAGCCATAGTAGGTCGCGTATTGGCCCCGGAATAGCTGCAGCGCGATGGGCAATGTGCGCTGGGCCTCCGTTTTGATCAGCGTTAAGGCCAAAATAAACTCGTCCCAGGTGCCGGAGAAAGCAAAAATGCCCAGTGTGCCGATAGCCGGAAGCGACAACGGAATGTAGATCGCGCGGAAAATCGTCCAACGATTGCCGCCGTCGATGACGATGGATTCCTCCAGCTCCGTCGGGATCCGCTCAAAGAATCCCCTCAGGAAAAACGTGCTGCCGACCACGCCGGTGCTAATGTAGACCAAAATCAGACCGGAGTAGGTATCCACGAGCCCCAGTGACTTAATAATGGTGAACTGCGGAATGATGTTCAAAATGGCAGGGACGAACATCGAGAACAGAAACAGCTTGAACAGAAACTCCTTGCCGGGAAACGGGAATCTCGCGAAGGCATAAGCAGTCGTGCAAGCCAGCGAAAGCGACAAGATCATCGTAGCGGAAGAAACGAACAGGCTGTTGACGAAATAGCTGGAGAAATTGTTTTTATTCCATGCCTCGACGTAGTTAACCAGCGTTTTTTCGCTGTTAAGCAGCTTCTGCGGGCTCGGCAGGCTGAAGTTGTCCGTCGTGATCGACGTCAGAATCATATAGACGAACGGCCCGATCACGAAGCCGATGCCAAGGATCAGCACGATATGGGCAAGCCAGGACGCCATTCGTTTGGCGCTGCTTGGACGATTGGGAGTCGCCTTCCGATTCGTTGGCGCGCCTGGCTTTGCGGGTACGGCAGTATTCATACGAAATCTCCTTTCTTGCTATGCGCAAACGACGGCTTTCGTCTAATATTCGATCCGCTCCTTGCCAAACGTTCGCTGGTTGCCGTACGTAATGACAAAGATGAGCAGTCCCAGCATGACGCTGATCGCGGCGCCGTAACCGAAGTCGAAGTATTCGAAAGCGTGCTTGAACATATACGTGTTGACCAAATGCGTGGAATCCAGCGGACCGCCCTTGGTTATGAGAAACACCTGGATAAACGCCTGAAACGCGCCGATGATGAGGTTAATGACGACGTAAGCGGTCATGGTGCGCATGAGCGGAAGCGTAATATGAATGAAAGCCGTCGGCCCTCTCGCTCCATCAATCTGCGCCGCCTCGTAGAGCGATTTCGGAATGGATTGCAGCGCTGCAAGATACATAATCATGACCCAGCCGACGCCCTTCCATATGCTGAGCAGCCAAATGACGATATTTGCGCTCCATGTATTCTGCAGCCAGGCGACCGGCTCTTTTGTAACTCGGAGCACGTCCGTAAGCAAATAGTTGACGATGCCGCTACTGCCGTCGCTAAATAGAAATTGGAACAAATAGCTGACGACGATCCACGAGCTGATGACGGGCAAATAATACACGAGCCGGAAAAACACCTTGAAACGAATGAATTGCAAGTTGATGATCATCGCCGCCAAAATACCGAGCACCCATTGGCCGGGCACAGTCACGATGGCGAACAGCACCGTATTGCGGAACGCGACCCAGACGTTAGGGTCGTTAAATAACTTTTTATAGTTGTCGAAGCCGAGGAATACGCTTTGCTCCGGCTTGATGACCTTGTATTCGAAGAAGCTGATGTGTATGCCCTTTACGAGCGGATACAAGACGAACACGCATGTCATGATGAAACCAAGCGCCAGAAACGGCGCGACCTGGATATATTGTTTGAGCCCTCTGCTCACTCTGTTCATGTTTAGTTACCTCCTAGCGGCAGGCCTACTGTCAAGGCGAGACGAATGCTCGCGGTCTATTGGCAGCGATTATTGATCGTTGCTTTAAGGGCGTTGCCCGTTTGACGGGAAGCCCGATCGTATCCTCCCGATATCAAAAGGGGCGGCCAGCACAGGCCGGCCGCCGCCATCCTTCCGGGCCCGGAGGGCCTTATTTTTTGAGAAGCGCGTCGATTTCTGCCGCCGCCTTATCCAATGCGTCCTTCGCGGACGATTCCTTGCGAAGCGCGGTTTCGAAAGCCTTGCCGAACACGTCGCTGATCTGATTCCAGTTCGCGCTTGGCGTGCGCGCCAATGCCGTATCCATCTCGGCAACGTAAGCTCCGAGATAGTACACGTTCTTCAACTCTTCGGCATTTGCCGCGGCTACGTTCGTCGGAATAGCCCCGGTCTTCACGGCCATTAGCGTCTGGATCTCCTCCGTCAGCATGAACTGCGTAAACGTCCAGGCGGCATCAGGCTGCTTGGCGCCTTCGAAGATGACCATGTTCTGACCGCCGATGACGGAATGGCTTGCGCCGTCCGGACCGTTCGGCATTTTGGCCGGAATCATGTTGTCCTTGACCGCATCGCCAAGAATGCTGAAGAACCATGGGCCTTCGTTAATCATCATATAGCTGGCCGGCTTGCCTTCCTCGCCGCGCAGCCCTTCCCAAGTGCCCGGTTGACCGCCGAGGATCGGAGGAGCCAACAGCCCTTCGTCGTTCCAGCCGATGATCGTCTCCAAAGCCTTTACGCTGGCGTCGCTGTTAAGATGTCCCGTCGCCGTCGTGTAGTTGTCGTCCGTAATGCGGCCGCCTAGCGACCAGAACCATGGCGGCATGTTCCAGGCGTCCGGACCGCCGATCGTAATGCCGAATTTGCCCTTTGCCTTTAAGTTGCGCGCCAGTTCCACAAGCTCGTCGATTGTAGCTGGCGGTGCCGAAGCTCCCGCTTCCGCGAGCAGCTCCTTGTTATAGATCGCGATCTTCGTATTCGTGTCGAGCGGCACGCCGTAGTAGCTGCCGTCATAATAGTTCGTGGACATCGGCCCTTTAAAGGAATCCGCCACGACCTGATCGAAGCCCGGGAAGCCGTCTACCTTCTGCAGCACGCCTTCCTTCGCCATTCTCGGAATCCACGTATTGTCCATCCGCATAACGTCCGGCACCGCTCCGCCCGCAGCAGCCGTAATGACCTGCTGATCCAGGTTCTCCGTAGGCATGCGCGTCGACTTTACGGTAATATGCGGGAACTTCTCGTTAAACTTCGGCATCACTTCGTCGAGCAGCACTTTCTCTTCGCCCTCGCCGAACGCGTGCCAGAATTCGATTGTGACGGGATCCGCCGGCTTTTCCGTTGGTTTCGCCGTTTCTTCCGCCGCCGGTTTGCTCGGCTGACTTGTCGCCGCCCCGTTTCCACCGTTGTTTCCGTTATTGCCGCCGCTGCATGCGGTCAGCACCATCATTGCCGCGAGCCCTGCCGCCATCGGCTTGGCAGCCGACTTGATGTTCAGTTTCATCTCTTGATCCCCTCCATCGATGTGTGAGTACGCTTTCATTATAGGGCTGCAGGCTGGGGCCCTCCGATTGACTAACTACTTCTTTTGGTGCTTTTTATTCATCGCTTTGGTGCGCATGCAGGATTTTCCAGTAAAAAGGTGCGTTTTTCTCCGATTATCGGAACATAAGATACTGCTCGCCGCTGCGGTAGTCCGCCGCCTGATGTGACTCCGCCATATGCAGCGCCATGCGCCGGCTTCGAAGCATTATAGCGGACTTTTCCGCTATAATTCCGGCCAACCACTGACTTCGGCACTTTATAGCGGATTTCTCCGCTATAATTTCTGCCGACCACTAACTTCGGCACATTACAGCGGATTTCTCCGCTATAATTCCGGCCAACCACTGACTTCGGCACATTATAGCGGATTTCTCCGCTATAATTCTCGCCGACCACTAACTTCGGCACATTACAGCGGATTTCTCCCCTATAATCCCCCCGGCAGGTGCAAATGTGTGTGAAAAAGCGAGTACAATAGGGCGTGGACGGGCGGGGGCGAACAGATGTGTATGAAAAAGCGAGTACAATGGGGCGTGAACGGGTGGGGGCGAGCAGATGTGTATGAAAAAGCGAGTACAATGGGGCGTGAACGGGTGGGGGCGAGCAGATGTGTTTGAAAAAGCGAGTACAATAGGACGCGGACGGGTGCAACCGCCGGCCACCAACAGCATTATAGCGGATTTCTCCGCTATAATTCCCGCTAACCGCCGACTTCGGCACATT
>NZ_MXQD01000016.1:0-83386 GCF_002165585.1 Paenibacillus sp. MY03
CGGGGGCGGGCAGATGTGTTTGAAAAAGCGAGTACAATAGGACGCGGACGGGTGGGGGCGGGCAGATGTGTATGAAAAAGCGAGTACAATGGGACGTGAACGGGTGGGGGCGAGCAAATGTGTTTGAAAAAGCGAGTACAATGGGGCGTGAACGGGTGGGGGCGAGCAGATGTGTTTGAAAAAGCGAGTACAATAGGACGCGGACGGGTGCAACCGCCGGCCACCAACAGCATTATAGCGGATTTCTCCGCTATAATTCCCGCTAACCGCCGACTTCGGCACATTAAAGCGGATTTCTCCGCCATATTTCCCGCCAACCGCCGACTTCGGCACATTATAGCGGATTTCTCCGCCATATTTCCCGCCAACCGCCGACTTCGGCACATTATAGCGGATTTCTCCGCTATAATTCCCGCTAACCGCCGACTTCGGCACATTAAAGCGGATTTCTCCGCCATATTTCCCGCCAACCGCCGACTTCGGCACATTATAGCGGATTTCTCCGCCATATTTCCCGCCAACCGCCGACTTCGGCACATTATAGCGGATTTCTCCGCTATAATTCCCGCTAACCGCCGACTTCGGCACATTAAAGCGGATTTCTCCGCCATATTTCCCGCCAACCGCCGACTTCGGCACATTATAGCGGATTTCTCCGCCCATATTTCCCGCCTACCTCCCACTTCGCAACTTTATAGCGGATTTCTCCGCTATATTTCCCGTCGACCACCAACTTCGCAACTTTATAGCGGATTTCTCCGCTATAATTCCCGCTAACCGCCGACTTCGGCACATTATAGCGGATTTCTCCGCTATAATCTTTGCCGACCGCTCTGCCCCTGGCAACAACTAAAAAAGCCGCGTCTCAAGCGGCAAGTTGTCTCCGCTTGAAACGTGGCTTGGGGCCCCGGACATACAGAGGCGCAAGCATGGTTTGTTTTTCTATTAAAAGTTACTGGTTATCCGCAGGGTACGTGAGTCCCCATTGCTTGCGCATCCGGTCCATCGTGCCCATGATGGAGACCGTCTCGTCAAGCGGCATGACTTCGCTCTCCGTCCGGCCGGAGCGCAAAGCTTCCATGGCGGCTTCGGCTTCATGCTTGTAGCCGTTGTACGTGCGATCGTCCTGGAAATGCACGGGTTCCTCTCCGCGGACGTGAAGGCTTGCCGACTTGCCGAAGAGAAAGCTTGGGATGTGGATGTAACCCTTCGTTCCGTAGAGGCACGCTTCGTTCGTCAGTTGCAGACGTACCGCGCCGTTCAGCACGGCCGTACGGCCTCCTTCGTATTCGAACAACGCCGAAAACTTCTCGTCTACGCCCGTCTCGCCGATCACCGCGCTGCTATGGATCGCGCTCGGCTGCTCGCCGAATACAAAAGAAGCAAAGGAAACGGGATAGATGCCTGCATCCAGCAGCGCGCCGCCGCCGATCTCCTTGTTCAGCAGCCTGCCCCCCGGATTCCACCCCGCGTCGAAGCCGAAGTCTGCTTTCAGCAGTTGGACCTCGCCGATCAGCCCTTGCTGCAGCCACTCGCGCACTTGCACGATCGGAGGCAGGAAGCGCGTCCACATCGCTTCCATGACGAATAGACCTTTGTCGCGTCCCGCGCGTACGATTTCTTCCGCTTCCGCGGCATTCATCGTGAACGGCTTTTCGCACAGCACCGCTTTGCCTGCTTCCAGGCAAGCCAGTACCTGCTCCTTGTGCAGCGGGTGAATCGTGCCGACGTAAACAATCTCGACGTCCGCGTCGTTAAAAAACTCCTCGTAGCTGCCGTAGGCGCGCTCGAAGCCGTGTTTCTCGGCAAACGCTTGCGCCTTGTCAAGCGACCTCGCGGCTACCGCCGTCAACTCGGCTCCCTCCGCCAGCTTTAAGTCGTTCGCAAACTTCGACGAGATCCCGCCGCAGCCCAGAATGCCCCATTTGACCGGTTTCGTGCTCATATGTTGTTGCTCCTCTCTCATCGCTATGGGATTGGTACTGCTTTCCATTCTACCATTGTTGGCTCCGGGATGGAAAAGCTAGTTTTGCAGAGCGCCGGGTTAGCTGAACCAAGCAGCTCTTCATAGCGGCATCAGAATACGATTTCCGCAGCGCTAGCCGCACTGACGCCCCAAACTCAAACTCCCACGAACCAATCGTCCAGGCGCCCCAACTGTCCCGACCGAATCAAATGCCCCTGGTCAACCCTCCCCACAGCCGCTCCTCGCGCGCCAAAAAGCCAGCGCCCGGCAGGCGCTGGCTTTAACGGAATTGCCTCGATTTCGGAGAAATGACCCGTCTCTCCTTCTATTGTTTCGTCAACCGCACGTCGTCCACATGGAGCACCGTGCCTCCCGGCGAGTTGATATAGAAGCCGACGTCCACCACGCCGCTCGTAACGGGGATATTATCGATGCTGATATATTCCCACTCGCCCGTATTCGGAATGTTAACGTAGATCGCCGATCCGCCATGGCTCGTAATCTCCGCTCTCGCCGTCGTAGGGGTCGCATATTGCATGCGAACCCAAGCCTCCAGCTTGTAGTTCGCGTTGTTTACCGGCACGTTCACCACTTGGTGAATGCTCTGCTGATACGCGCTTGCGGAGTAGAAGTACGCCCTCGCGTCCCTGTGCCAAGCCGATGTCGGAGGATGCGTGCCCGATCCGCTGTCGACGCCGAAGGCCAGCGCCTGTCCGCTCGGATGCCATTCTGTCCAGGCCGAGCTATATCCGACCCGTTCGAAGCTGCCGTTATCGAGCAGATTCAGCTCCGACTGCGGCGTTCCCGGCGAGCTCGGGGATAGCAGAATCCGATCGAGATTAACGTTGCCGCTGTCAGCCGCGTCATACTTGAAGGCGATCGTATTCTCTCCCGCGTTCAAGGTCAGCGACTGCGAAACATCCTGCCATGCGCTCCAACTCGCGCCCGGGCTTGGCAGACTGGCCTGCGCTACGTCGACGCCGTTGACGTAAGTGCTGAGCGTCTTCGTGCTGCCCGTGCCGTTCGCATAACGGAGCGCCACTTGGTAGCTGCCGGCGGATGGGACATTAACTTTAAACGTTGCCGTCGCCCCCACTGCCGTCATACTATCCACGAAAGACGTGCCGCTATGGAACCCATGGTTTTTGTTGGTCGCCGCTCCGCCGGACAGGGCGGCTCCCTCCGCTTCGTACTTGCCGACGGACGGGTAGAACGGCACCGAGATATAGTCCAGATTGACGTATCCGGTGTCTCCTGCATCCGCATAATAGCGGTACGTAATGGCGTTGCGTCCCGCCGCCAGCGGAACGGTTTCCGTCGCCGTCCCCCAAGTGCTCCAGCTCGCCAGGTTCGCGAGGCTTGTCCCCTTCACGCGCTTGCCGTTGACAAAGATGCTCAGCGATTTCGCCGAACCATTGCCGTTGGCATAACGGAGATCGACCGCGTAGTCGCCTGCCGCTTTGACGTCGGCGTAAAACGTAACGGACGCGCCGTCGTTCTCGATTTTGTCCACGAAGCCTGTGCCGGAATAGCCGGCGTGATTGTTGTTGACGGCAGCCTGCGCAGCCGGCGTGGCGCCCGACAACGAAGCTTGCTCCGCTTCCAGCTTCATGGCCGTAGCGGCCGGCGTGCCCGTGCCCGAGACGACGATGTTTTTGGCGGAGCCGCTTCCGGCCGCGACCTTGACGTACGTCACTTCGCCGTAGATATCGCGCCCCGTCGTCCAGCCTTCGCCGGATGCCGCGCGCAGCGCCGCCAGATCGCCGTAAGAGGTCATCGCTGACCCGCCAAGCGTTACGCCCGTGCCGGCTTTGCCATGGATCTTTACGATGTAGTTTTGCAGAGCCGGCGTAAACGTGCCCGTTTTGGCGCCTACCGAGAAGCTGACCCCGCTGCCGCCGTTATCCTGCGCCGCCAACGTCTGCTTAAAGATTTCTCCGCTTTCGTAATCGTAGCTGCCGCCGTCGTCATCATAATACGTGAAGCTGGTTGCGGCCGTATCCGGGAAAACATCGACATCGACGGTCGTAACCGCGCTTTGGCCGATATAATCTTGGGGCTCCTGCGTCGGAATAATGGCGCCTTTTTTGATGAAGAGCGGGATATCCGACCAGTCGTCCGCGTTCAGCGCGTACTGAATCGTTTGACCGCCCGCATACGTTTTGCCCGTAAAATAATCCGTCCACGTGCCCGCCGGCAGATAGATCGGCTTGACCGTCTGGCCCTTGTCCACGACCGGAGCAGCCAGCAGCCAGTCGCCGAACATCCAGCCGTCGACGTAGTTGCTGACCGCCGGATCGTTTGGATAATCGAACAGCAGCGGGCGAACCAGACCGTTGCCCGTCTCGTAAGCTTCCCGCTCATAGGCGTACATGTACGGGATCAACGAATAACGCAGCTTGATCGCCGCCTTCGACGCTTCCTCCGCCGTAGGGCCATAAAACCATGGCTGCCGCTGATGGTACAGATTGCCGTGAACGCGGAACACCGGCGTAAGCGCCGCGAACTGCATCCATCTCGCATAGAGCTCGGGGCTCGGATTGCTGTCGTTCGGGTTAAAGCCTCCCGTATCCATGCCCCACTTCGGCTGTCCCATGTTTACCGACGAGAGCATGACCGTGCGCTGCTCCTTCATGCCGGATGCCCAGCCGACCTTCTCGCCCATCTCGAACTGTCCTCCGATGTCGCCGGACCACAGCGTCGTCGCGTACCGCTGGGCGCCGGGATAGAACGTCCGCGCCGTCTGCCAGACGCGGGCCTGGTCGTTGGTGTAAGCGCGCTGCCCCTCGTACATCGCTTGGGACAGATGGGTCGTCGAGAAGTTGCCGAACCACCATTGGGCCGAGCCCGAGGCGATCTTGTCCGTCTCGTCGTTCCACCAGCCCACGATCCCCTTGTCGTAGGCGTCCTCGGAGTGATCCCAGTACCAGGCGCGCATGCCCGCGTTGTAAGGATCGATGCTTCGCACCTTCACGGGGATAAAATAATCGTTGTATTCGCCATGTCCCGGATACCAATATCCCGCCGCGTTGGCGTCGTTGTATTGCGTCGTCCGGTTGCCGCCGCTGTCCTCCGTCACGATTCTCGGCTTCGTAATGCCGATCAGCTTGATCCCCTTGGCATCCATCGCCGTCTTTAGCGCCGTCGTGCCGGCGCTCGGGAAGTTGGCGGTATTCCAGGCAAACTCGCCGTAATTGCTTGCGCCGTATTGTTTCCAGTCGTAGTCGAGTCCGTAAGCGTCGAGCGGAATGTCCTTCGCGCGGTACGTATCGATCATCGAGGTCATCTCCGTCTGGTTGGTATCCCATTCGAAGTTCATAAAGCCAAGCGACCACTTGGGCAGCATGGGAGACTTGCCCGTAATTTCGCCGACGCTGGCCATAATCTCCTCCGGGGAGCCAACCATGGCGTAATATTCGACGTCGGTCTTGAAGTAGCGGCGTCCTTCGTCCGGCGTGCCGCCGTAATAAAATTCCAGCTTGCCCGTCGTGTCGGAGTATGGATAACCGCCGTCGCTGTCGACGAGCAGGCCGTATCCGGCCGTCGACCACATGAGCGGACCGCCGGAATCCCCTTGGTTGCCGGCGTGCGCCGGATGGGTGCTGGAGTTGCGAAGCAGATCAGGAGCCGATTCGTTGGCGTTGTAGCTGCGAATGCCATAGATGTTGTCGCCGGAGTTCCGCATAAACCGGACGCCGTCGTAGAAGACGCCTCCGCCCGATGGCTCCCACAGCAGCGTCGTGCCGTCGGCCTTCTTGATCGTGACGCGCGCCGGCGTCTTTGCGATTTCGACCCGAATCTCGGAGGTCACGATCGTAATGGGGTTGCCCGACGTATTAATCGTCGCCCCGACCGCGCTCCAGGTTTTGCCCGGATCGATCATAGGCGTATCGGGGCTTGGCGATACATCGTTCGGCCGGTACGACACCTTTACGATGTCGTTCTTGAGCACGTCGATAATGAGCTTGTCGTCGTTCGGTTCCGCGCCGTTGTCGATCGTCAACGTAACCGTGTCTCCCGATACGGAGGCTCCCGTTACATTCCCTAGCGCCCCTACGTAAGCAAGCGTCGTGCCCGGACGAGCGATACCCATCAGCGAAAAGACCATCGAGAGCAAAACGACGTAAGCAATTGTACGAGACTCTACCCTTAACACATGACATGCCACCTTCCACAATGGATTTAGACCCATGCCCATGTTCGGCTGCCGCACGAATCTATCTCTAGCATAATGGAAGCGCTATCCTATTAAAATTCCATATTATTCCGATTCGGTATCTTTTGTTATGCTCATTGCCTCTATCTGCCGGGGCCCGATCAACGTTCCTCTGGGCACTGTTTCGACAGATTTGCCGAAACTATGATACGATGACCAACATAGAGAATATTTGCAACGCCACTGAAGTTATTTCGGAGGACGCCATGATGAACGACAAGCGAAAGCTGCCGAATTCGGCCCCGGACAAGCAGATCAAATTTCATTTTGACAACCAATACATTCATGACCCCAAGCATTACGGACCCATTACCCTGTATCAAATCGGCGATCTGAGCTGCGCGTCAGGCTATGAAGTCGGCGAGCATCGTCAATATTGCTATGAGATCAGCTATATCGTCTCCGGCAAAGGCGTATTTACGACCGACGACACCAGCTATCCCGTTCAGGAGGGCGACTTGATCGTACATGTGCCCGGCCAGCGGCATAACGTTATAGCGGATCGGGAGGATCCATTCCGCTATTATTACGCGGGCTTCGAGTTTCGTCAGGAGCAGACCGACGGCGAGTTTCTTCATATCTCGCGTCTGTTTCAGCAGGTCAAACATCCTGTTGTCGCCGGAAGCCGGGCTGCGGCCCCCGTGTTCACCGGGCTGCTCCAGGAAGTTCTGAACTTGTCGGACTTCTCGCCCCTCATGATCGAAACGTACCTGAAGCAGCTGATCGTGCTGGCTTACCGGGGCTTCTACGAGGACCTGGCTTCCCATTACGCGCCGACCGCCAGTTCGGACGCCGTGCGGGACCTCGTCTACAGAGTCATCCATTACATCGATCTGCATCTGCTGGAGCTGACGGAGCTGTCCTCGCTCGCGAACGAGCTTTGTTACAGCTATGCGCATATTTCCCATATTTTCTCCAAAGAGACGGGACTTAGCGTCAAACAATATTACGATCAAAAGCGCTTCGAGCAAGCGACTGTCTGGCTCAGGCAAAGCCGTTATTCGATAACCGAGATTGCCGCCAATCTGCACTACCAGTCCATCCACTCATTCAGCAAAGCGTTCCGCCGCCACTTTGGCATGTCCCCCACGGAATACCAGGCAATTGCCTCCCACCTAAAAAAATGACCAATCATTCCGACAAATGAAAGCAAATCCAACTCCTCGCGTCCTTGCTATGATAGGGACGAATAAACATATAGGAGCTGATGCGCCAATGAAACCCATGAAAGTCGCCGTAATCGGCAGCGGTCAAATCGCAACCTCAAGACATATTCCCGCTTATACGCGAAGCAAGCAGGCTGAAATCAAATACATCGTTGACCCGATTCTCGAGCGGGCACAAGCTGCCGCAGAGCAATTCGGCATCCCGATAGCGACGGCCAGTCTGGACGATGTGCTAAGCGATCCGGAGGTGACGGCCGTTTCCGTTTGCACGCCAAACCATACTCATGCCCCCGTCTCCATCGCCGCCCTTGAGGCTGGCAAGCACGTCCTCTGCGAGAAGCCGGCCGCGCTTTCGTACGCCGAAGCTTTGCGCATGAAGGAGGCTGCGGACCGGACCGGCAATATCCTGAACATCGGAGTCGTCAACCGCTTTAACAGCGCCGTCAACCACGTCAAACAGCTCATTGACGCAGGGGAGCTCGGCAAGCTGTACCATGTGTATTGCTCCTTCAGGGCGCATCGCTCCATCCCCGGACTCGGCGGACCGTTTACGACCAAAAGCATGTCCGGCGGAGGCGTGCTGATCGACTGGGGCATCCATTTTCTCGATCTCATCTTCTATTGTCTCGGCGAAGACACCAAAGCGCTAAGCGTCTCGGGCGCGGTACACGGCGAACTCGGCAGGCAGATGGAGAATTACGCCTTCACTTCAATGTGGGCCGGACCGCCAAATTACGAAGGAACCTACGATGTCGAGGACTTTGCGGCCGGCATGATCCGCACAAGCGGTCCCAGCTTGACTTTCAACGGGGCTTGGGCGCAAAACATTGCCGAATCGGCGATGTACGTGGAATTTCTCGGGGACAAGGGCGGTATCAAGCTGGAGTACGGCGGCGATTTCACCTTGTATACGTCGCGAGGCGGCATGCTGCTGGAGACGGCTGCGACCTTCAGCAAGGTCGATGCGTTCGACGAGGAGATTGAGGCCTTCCTGTCGTCTGCCGCTGGCGGCGTTAAAAACAGGGCCAACATCGACAATACGCTGACGACCGCTCAGGTCATTGATGCGCTGTACGCCTCGTCTGAGCAGGGCAAGGAAATCGTGCTATGACCAAAAAAATCGGATTAATCGACTATTTCCTTGACGAATGGCATGCCAACAACTATCCCGCCTGGCTGCGCGAAAGCGCCGCAGAGCAAGGACTGGACTGGGATGTCGCGTACGCATGGGCAGATACGGACAAGCCCGGCGGACTCCATACGGACGACTGGTGCATCGCTCACCATGTACAACGGGCAGGCAGCCTCGCGGAGCTTGTGGAACGCTCGGACGCCCTGATCGTCCTGTCTCCTGACCATCCGGAGCATCATCTCCGCCTGTCCGAGCTGGCGCTGCAATCCGGCAAACCCGTCTATATCGACAAGACGTTCGCGCCCGACCTGGCTACTGCTGCAAAGCTGTTCGAGATGGCCGCGGCCGGGGGCACGCCGATATTCTCCACCTCGGCGCTGCGCTACTCCGAGCAACTCGTCGCGTTGCCCGCCGGAATCAATGCCGACTCGATCAGCCATCTGTCCGTGACCGGTCCGGGCGCTTTCCAGAACTACGCCGTGCACCAGATGGAGATGATCGTCGCGCTTCTCGGCACCGCCGTCACGCGCGTCAAAAGTTTGTCCGCGCCGAACGGTGGCCGCCAGCTGCTTATCGAGTTCGAAGGGGGCCGCCAGGCGTCGTTTCTCCAAATCAATAACGCTCCGTTCCAGCTCCTGCTTCAGCCCAAAGGAGAGGCGGAAGGTTATATCGTGCCGGAATGCACCGGCTTCTTCCCCGAACTGATGAAGCAGATGCTCCTCTTCTTCGAGAGCGGAGTACCTCCAGTCCCGCGGGAACAGACGCTGGCCGTCATGGCGCTGCTCGATGCAGGCCGCTTGGCCCTTGATCGACGGGACGAATGGATATCCGTTGCGCGATGATATAGAGAATATATGCACGATCTCGGGGACGCGGCAACCGTCTGCGAGATCGTGCTACTCCAACAGCAGTTCGTCAATTTTCCGCGCCGCCCTGTCGGTAGCCTCTTCCGCCGTCATCTCGCCGGCCAGGACGCGCTCCACCATTCGTGCGAATTCCTCGTCGATAGCGGTCCAATTCGGGACGGGAGGACGCGGTCTTGCTTGCCCCAATTGCTCCAGATAAGGAGCCAGCAGCGGATTCGTCACGTTATTCTCGATTCCCTGTATGGTCGGGATTAGACCCGTCTCCGCCATAATCCGCTGCGGTTCCTCCGAAGTCATCCATCTTATGAACTCCCATGCCTCCTGCTTATGCGAGGACTGCTCGAACATGACGAGATTCTCCCCGCCGATAACGGAAATGCCTCCCGATCCCGATTCCAATCCCGGGAACAAACCAATAACGACATCGTCCAGCAGCTCCTTGTTCGGCCCCGTTGCATTGACGGTATGGAACCAGTGCGCGTCGTCGATCATGAGCAATTGTCCCTTCAGAATGCCGTCCCACGTGCCGGGCACCTCTCCCAAAATGGAGCGGCTCATAATGCCGCGGTCCATCCAGTCCTTCATTCGGTTAAGCGCCGCGCGGCTTGCTTCGCCGTTAAGATAGCCGCTTGCCTTGGTGTACTCCGGATTTGTCATTTCTCCGCCAAGGGACCAAAAGTAAGGCAGCATGCCCCAGCCGCCCGAGCAGCAGACGCCGATGCCGTACGCGTCCGACCGAACGGCGCGAAGCCGCGCCGCCGCCGCCGCCAGTTCCTCGAACGTGGAGGGAGGCGCACTCAAACCCGCCGCCTCCAGGAGTTTCTTATTGTAGAGAGCCGCGCGCGTATTGGCGTTGACGGGCAGGCCGTAATAACCCCCTTTGTACACATTCGTCTGAATAAGGACGCCGATAAACGTATCTTTGATCGCGTCGAAGCCCGGCATGCCGGACAGCTCCTCGAGCGCTTCCTTTTTGGCGAATTCGGGCACCCATACGATGTCCATGCGCATGACGTCCGGCTGCTTGTTGTCCGCTACCGCGAACAGCAGCGTATCCTTGAATTGATCCGTTTGGTCTTTGCGCACGGCGTTAATCCGAATATGGGGATATTGTTTCTCGAACAACGGCAGAACCTTCTCCAGGAACACTTCCTGCTCCAGATCGCTATAGGTGTGCCAGTATTCCAGCTCGACGGCATATCTCGAGGTATCGCCCTCAGGCTCCTGCTCCGCGAGCTCCCCCGGCGCAAGCGAAGGTCTCATGCATCCGGCCAGCGTTACTGTTGCCAGTATGAACAGCATCATGGGCACATAAACGGCCCAGCTTCGGGAAGGCTTCCTCGCAGTCCGTGCGTCATCATTCATTTAGACCATCCTCCCCGGGCCATGTCGCCTCCTTGGTTCTCCCCTGCTCGCACTGTTCGCGGAATTCCAGCGGCGTGCAGTTCAGCTCCCGCTTGAACAGCTTCAGGAAGTGCTTGGGACTGTTAAAGCCCGATTCCGCGCCGACATCAATGACCTTCATGCTTGTTTGCTCCAGCAGATGTTTTGCGTAGTGAAGCCGCAGGGAAATCACGAAGTCGATGAAGTTCATGCCGGTTCGCTGCTTGAACTGCTCGCTGAAATAATTTTTGCTCATGTGCACATAATCGGCCACATCCTGCAAAGATATATCTCTGCGATAATGCTCCTGAATATAGGATAACGCGAGCTGAATGACATGCGCGCCGCCGGCGTCGACCGCGACAGTTGGACGATTGTCCGGCTTCCAGAACCGGGACAGCTCCTCCCGCACGGCGCGAATCAGGGAATCCAGACCGGACGATTGCTCCAGACTCCCCAGCCTCCTCATCATCATGCCCATATCCTCCTCCGTCTTCACGCGGAATCGATGCGACCACATAATCATAAGCAAGCTTCTGGCGTGCGCGACGATCTCATCGCGGCCATAACGCCGCGCTTTCCATAACGCGACCATCTCCGCCAACGCCGCCTCGCTGCCGGGTTGATCCGAAAACGCATAAGCCTTCGAGAACTTCTCCCGCAGCCGTTCGAAGCCGGCATCGGGACCGGGAATTTGCCGCCGCTCTTCCCCTCCGGAAGGAATTTGGCCGAGATAACATCGCCCCCTCCCCTCAAAAAAAGCGTTCCCGAGCGCCTTTCGCGCCCATCCGTATGCGTCCTGGGCAGACTGCAATCGGTGTACGACAGGACTGACGCCGACCGTGAATTCTCCCATGCCGTCCTCCTCCGCGAGCAGTCGATGGTAACGCGTAATATCCGAGAAAGCGCTCCCGCTATGATCCGCAAGCAGCGTCACCAGCTCGCCCTCTCCGGACAGAAACGAGTGGCCATGGGGGCACCATTCGTTGAGCTTGTTCTTCGCAGACTCAAGCGAGACGATATGCCGCAAAGCCTCACCGCCCGCGGACTCCAGTCGCCAGACGGCCAGCACGATATGGCCGATTGCCCATTCCGGCTTCCATTCGAAATCCTTGCCGATGCCTCCCAAAAAAGCTTTCAGCTCTTCCTCGAACCGATGCTTTCTGCTTTTCTCCTCCTCTTCCCGCAGTCTCAGCTCCTTCTCGCTGCCGGCAAGGTCCCGCGCCAATCGATCCTTGCATGTCCGGACGACGCGCAGCAGATCCTCCGGTTCCATCGTCGGCTTTAGCAAATAGTCCACCACGACGCCGAGCTTTACCGCCTCCACCGCATAAGCGAAATCGCTGTAGCTGCTCACCAGCACCACCTTCAGCTCCGGACGGAGCTCCTTGGCAAGGCGGATGAGTTCCAGTCCGTCCATGAGCGGCATTTTGATATCCGTTATCAGAATATGGATCTCTTCCGACCGAATGAGCGCCAGCGCCGCTTCTCCGTTCGCCGCTTCGCCGGCCAGCCTGACGCCCTCCTGCTCCCATTCGACGCAGGACGCCAGGCCGAAGCGGATCATCGGCTCGTCGTCCACGATCAGCGCGTTATATACCAATTGCCATCTCCTCCTCCATAAACAGCCTGACCGTTACGATGGTCCCGCCGCCCGGCGGACTGACGATCTCCACGCCGCTTCGTTCGCCATAATACAGCTGCACCGTCTCATGCACGTGATTGAGGCCGATCCCGAACATGCCGGATTTGGCCTCCCCCGTCCTGCCCAGCAACAAGCCCGGCAGACGGTCCGGCGGAACGCCTGCTCCATCGTCTTCGATTCGTAGAATTAATCCTGGCTCCAGCGTATTGGCCGTCTGCTCGATGGTAACCGTCACCGTCCCGCCGTCCTCCTTGGGCGCGAGCCCGTGGAAAATCGCATTTTCCACGATTGGCTGCAAAAGCATCCGCGGAATGGACACGTCCATCAGCGCTTCCTCGCATCTGACATCCAGATGGATACGGAAGTCGTATCGAAACCGCTGGATGACCATATATTTGTCCAGCAGCTCCAGCTCATCCCGAATCGTATAGAACACCCCTTGCTTCTCCATGCTTGCTTCCATTAGCCGAACCAGCGATGAGATGCCGTCATACGCGCCTTCCTTCCGCCCGAACTTGATCATCCAGCGGATGGTGGCCAGCGTGTTATATAGAAAATGCGGATTAATTTGATGTCGCAGCGCCCGCATCTCGGCTTCCCTCTTCTTTCCTTCCACCTCATTTACCTGCTCGATCAACGCCTCGATCTGGCCTACCATCTGGTTGAAGCGGCGGCTTAATTGCCCGATTTCGTCCTGGGACGAGACCGCAGAGAGCGCTTTGAAGTTGCTTCGCTCGATCTCTTTCATTTGCCTCATTAATGATTTAAGGGGCGAAGTAATGCGCTTCGAGAACAAATAACCCGTTACGGAGGCCAGCGCCAGCAAAAGGGTGGCGAACAGCCAGATCTGCTGCTGAATGCGCGCGATATCCCCGATCATCTCGCCCACGGGAACGATGCCGACGATAGTCCAGTCGTTCTTTAGTTTGCGTGTCACCGCATATTGGCGAACACCGTCCAGCTCCAGCTCGAACTCCGACTCCTCTGCCCCGATACGCGGCAGCCGTTCGCCTAACCCCGTTGTCTCAAGCGTGTCGCTCCAGCGCTCCGGCTCCGAAGCGATGACAACCTTTCCGGCTCCGTCAACGACAAAGAAGTCGCCCGTCTTCCCAAGCCGGATCCGATCGATTGCTTGCAGGATAAGCTGGCCGTCGACGTTGACCAAAATCGCTCCCGCCGGCTCGCGCGTGGCGAGGTTATGCAGCGGCTTAACGAATGTCAACACCAGTCTCGTGTTCTCCCCTCCTCCGCTGAAAGGGTCGAATTGGAGCGGCAGCCACAGCTCGTCTTGCCTGCCCCCAAGAATATCGTTGTACCAATCCCGCTCCGTCAGCGTATACCGCATGACCTTCGACGCGTTGAACAGTCCGCTGCCCCAGCTGACGCCCTGCTCCCGGAGCAGGTAGATGCTGTGTACGAACGAACTCGTATACATGATGTTGTTGAGAATATCGTTAACGGCGTTTTTGTGATCGAACTTCTGGTCGACCGACAGCCCGCCCTTCGCTTCCTCCTGAATAACGCCCTGAATCCGCGCGTCGCGAAAAATCTGCTGCCCCATGTCGCTGCCGACGGTCAGAATAAGCGACAGGTAGTCGGCGGACTGCTTGGCGGATTGTTTGGTGGAAGCACTTACATTTCGCAAAATAACTTCGGAAGAAAACCAAAAATAAAGAGAGCTGATCATCGCAATCGCGAAGGTAAGCAGCATGAGCAGCAGGAGGATGAGCTTCGTGGACAAGCTTCGGCCAAGTCGGTTGCGAATAAAGGATATCACGGCGGCCCCCCTCCATATTGTTCAAGGTTTCTTTATTATAAACCGGAGCCGGAGCCGCTGCACGAGAAAAAAATGGAGCCGCCGGCGTACACGGGCTGGCGATTGGCTCGCGGGTAAACGTGCTTGGCGGCGCTCGGAGTCGCTTATGCTCTGCAGCCCGAAAAAACTGGGTTACAGAGTAAGTCGTAGGTAACTTTGGACTTTGCAGCCCTTTGAAGCCCGAGATAGTCAGGCTACAGCTTCGCTCGAGGTAACTTTGGGCTCTGTAGCCCGAAAAAATCGGGCTACGGCTTCGCTCAGAGCTACTTTTGGCTCTGCAGCCCGAGAAAGTCGGGCTATAGCTTCGCTCAAGGTAACTTTAGCTTCTGCAGCCCGAAAAAATCGGGTTACAGCTTCGCTCAAGGTAACTTTGGGCTCTGTAGCCCGAAAAAATCGGGCTACGGCTTCGCTCAAGGTAACTTTGGGCTCTGTAGCCCGAGAAAGTCGGGCTACAGCTTCGCTCAAGGTAACTTTGGGCTCTGTAGCCCGAAAAAATCGGGCTACAGCTTCGCTCCATTGTGTACAGACAAAGTGTGGCATGTTGCCGCTTTCGCTAGTCAATCTCCGAGGCGCCGTAAAAGCGAACGTGTCGGTAGAAAATAAAGGATTAGACTGGGTGTCTTTATGCGGATTCTCGATTCAACGAAAAAACGGCAGCTGAACGAGTCGTCAGTTGCCGTCATGGGAAAATCATTATGATGAAGTAACCTGCACTATACTTTAGCAGCCCATACTTCAATTTCTATTTTTAACTCTGGCAGTCCTAATTCAGTAATATATCCAATCGTCATTGCCGGATAATCACAACTAAACATTTTCCCCCACTCTTCATAGAGGTAATCCCAATCAATTTTTTTAGTTGCCCATATGTTTACTTTGATTATGTTTTCAGATGTTAGTTCCTCAGAAACTAACAATTTCCGGATATTATCAAAAGTATTTTTTACTTGTTCGTTCAGGCCCTCCGGAATCTCCCCATTTTTATCCACCCCAATTTGACCGGAAGTTACAAATAACTCTGAATTTCTGGGGATTTTGGTTATATGCGTATAGTTACCAACGGGGTCATACATACCTGCTGGGTTTTTTCTGGATATAAACGATTTGTCCATGTTTAATTACCTCGCATTCTATAAGAGATTCACTGCCGTAGTTAACGTCCATTTTTGGGCAGACTTCACCCGTAAAATGAATTCTAGAAAAAAACGGCAGTCGAATATCCATATCCAAAAGATATAAACATTAAAGATTTTTTCTTCATGGATTGGATACTCCTTTCTTAATAGACGTGAAGTAATATAATACATAAATATAATAGTTTTTATTAAAATAAGATTCAACTATCCTCCCCGCTTAATGATGCATCGTCAGTCTATCACTTTATTTTCAGTCTAGAACTTTATTTTCTTCTGACAGAACGAACTCAGCAGCCGCTTTTGCGCAGCATTCGGCCCCCAAAAAACACAACGGACACCAGCTGCGTTAATTGCACATTTTCACACAAGGTACTGTGTACAATGGCTAATTAACGACCGTTATGTCTGTTGCAATGGATTAGCCAATCGAGCTCCATATGTCCGTTGGCTCCATGTCCGAACAAGGAGAAACGCTAACGGACTAGCGATGTCACACCACTCGCATCAAATCGACCAACTGCCCGCCGCCATCTGCACCGCGAGCTGGAGCTGCGCGCAGTGCGGCTAGCTGCCCGCAGGGGTTAACCGCAGCCGTTCGCCCGGCGACGTTGCGATTTCTAACACCTCTCCTGCCTGAGGTGCCAGAAGCTCCTCCCTCCGACCCTCGCGAACGAGAAGCACCGCTTGCCACGGGCTATACACTCGCAGCACGGAGCCGGCTTCGCTGATAATCTCGACCTCTCGCACCGTCCCGCCTTCGAAGGAAGCACTCACCAGAAAGCCGCCTACCGCGCGGAGCGTCCGAAACGCTGCCCCCTTCTCTGCTGGCCAGTTGGGAAAAAGACGCATGATGCCGTTGTAACTCTGCAGCAGACATTCATTGATGACGGCAGGCAGCGCGAAATTCTCGAACCAAATGCCCATTGGCTGCATGTAGTCAAATGGGGTCGTATCCGAATAACGGCCTCCCGATTCCAAAAGCTTGTCGGTGCACGTACCGTTCGGCAGCAGGCAATATCGGATTTGCCGCTTGAACCGCTCCAGGTCGAGCTTTCCGAGCCGCGCTCCCGCTAAATTCAGAAAGACGAGCTCGTTGCCGCCTTCATTCCGGTGGTTCAAATAGGAGTTTACCGCGATCTCGTATAGTTCAGGCGGCGAATGCAGGCCATGCTCCTCCCCCGGAAAGACGGTCGCCACTCCGTTCGGCACGTTGTAGACGACTTCGGGATTCTCGCCCGGCACGGAGACGAACACGGTACCGCGCCGCGACTCCGCCGTCGGATTGTCCGGGAACCTCTCCAGAATCTCGCCAATCAGACCAAGCAGTTCTCCCTCCTCCGCTTCTCGTCCGAGCGTGGAACAAGCCTCCCTGAACGCGCGAAATAGAAACCTCGTAAGCGTCAAATCCACTATGCAGTCGTAATTCCGGCGAAAACCCGGCGTCAGTTCGTACAGCTCCGGCACGACCGTGGGAAAAATGTGAAAG
Source organism: Paenibacillus sp. MY03 (assembly GCF_002165585.1). Taxonomy (NCBI): domain Bacteria; kingdom Bacillati; phylum Bacillota; class Bacilli; order Caryophanales; family Paenibacillaceae; genus Paenibacillus; species Paenibacillus sp. MY03. Next base: position 16,813 of record NZ_MXQD01000016.1, read on the forward strand.
CGGTCATCGCCCCAAGCCTCGCCGCTCGCTTCCGGCCTGAGCATATAATCCGCCATGAACAACGCCGCTTCCTTTATCGGCGTAAAAGCTCGTTCCTCCAGGAAGACGCGATCCATCGTATACAAATAATGCCACCACAAGCTTTGCACCGTCCAAGGCGTCTCGCACACCTCCCAGCCCCAATGCGGGACGGGATACGGCATAATGTCCATCTCGACGGGATAGGCGGAGTGGGGAAAATAAGCGCCACGCAAGCCGTAATACTCCCGCGCCCACTTTCGGCTGACGGGCAGCACGTGGTCAACCATGTTCGCGTACGCCAAATGTTTGTCTGCGTGATTGCTCGAGAAGGCCACCCAGAACGGCTGCTGCGTATTGTAGTTCATATGGTAGTCCCCGTGCCACTCCGCGCCGATTTTGCCGTAGCTCCAGTTCGCGAACAGTCCGGGGCAGTCCGCCTCCGCCTTCACGGAGCACTGGAGGAAATACAGGTTGCGGTACCAAGTCTCTTCCAGCAGCTCATCCTCTAGCTCCACTCCCGAGCGCGACCAATAGGAATCCCATACGACATCCGATGCCGCCAGGGTCTCGCGAAACGCGCCGAAATCGGGATCACTCAGCCGCAAGAAAGAATCCCCCGCGTCATCGCCGACCTCCCTCAGAATTCCCTCTTCCAACCGGATCCGAACATCGAAGCTTTCTCCCGCCCCCAGCGCAAGCTCCAACTGCTTGCCGTCAGTCCAGGCCTCTACATCCGAAGAAAACCGGGCCGACAACCGAAACGCCCGGGACTTGTCTTTCATGTCCTCGGCAGCTTCCAATGAGCGCGGCAGCTTCTGCCGGAACGACAGCCCTCGAACAGTTGAGTCGACCGTCTCTTCCGGGCTCGGCAGCTCCGCCGGCGTCTCGGGATCGGGTATAAGCTTAACCCGGTTAAACAGATTGGCATGAGGAGCGCTTCCGTCCTCATTCCGAAGCGTCGCCAGAAGTTCGTCCTCCCGTTGGTCGACAAATAGCTGCAGCGTAGCAATGCCGTTATGCGTCAGAAAGTCGATCTCGCACAAGCCATTATCGACCGACAGACGATGGCCCAATACCTCGACCTCTCTCCTGTCGAAACCGAGCAGCAGCGAGCCGCATGGCATGGGACGCGGGTACGGCTTCGCGTAATTCGCTCCCGCCATCGTTACGTAATCCCGATACCATGGCTCGTCGCTAAGCGACGCATAGTGCTCCGGAATGTTCTTAATCCGGGCAAACAGCTCGCCAAACGTGCCGATCTCTTCCTTGTGCTCCTCCGCTATGCGGATATTCCATACGTTGTTATGGCCAAAGTGTATGACAACCGCGTCCGGCCGAGTTGTCACGACCGCTCCAAGGCCGCCGTTGCCGAGCAGCGCCCCCTCAAAAAAATTCGCAGCCGGTCCTTTAAATACGATGGCATGCTTCCGTGCCCGTTCTCTGTTGACCATGATTCCGTCTCCTCCTGAATTAGCCACGATGTAATGACAACGCTTACTATATTGCACATCATAGCTCGAAAAGAGAGGTTCCGGGTAGGTACACTTCCTCCTTTTCGCGTACGATCGTCCCGAATTTCAGGGACCAATATGCACGCCGCGCGTACGTTCACCGGTACCAAAGGCGCGATGCCGCGCAATACCGCCGGAAAAAGCGTACGTTGCTTGCCGATACGCGGCTCGGCCTGTTCAGTGCTTGGCTGACTCGACGACTGCATGCGTTAAGACAAAAAGCGGGCTACAAATAACGTCGCCCGCCCGTCGCAATTCTCCCACGCAAATTTATTGTTCCGAACCGTACAACTGGCCGCAACCCGCATTAATGTCTGAGCCGAACTGGGTTCTCACGGTCACCCGCATCCCTCTGCTCCTCAGAACTCGTACGAATGCCTCGATGCTCGCTCTCTCGGACTGACTATACCGCTCACCGGTCCCGTCCGTGGCATTGTAAGGAATTAAATTTACGTGATATAGATGTTCCCGCAAGCCTCTTCCCATAAGAAGCCCGGCGATCTCCTCCGCATGCTCCCGAGAATCATTGACCCCTTTAAGCAAAATGTACGCCACATAAACCTTCCGTCCCGTTTGCCGGACATGAAGCTCCAGCTCTTCCAGCACTTCGTGCAGCGGGAAACGGTTATTGATCGGCATTAACGCGCTTCTCTGATCCGGGAACGGAGAATGCAGCGAGAAGGTTAGATTCACTTGAGGGAACTCCTCCCTTAACCGGCGCATAGCCGGCACGATGCCGATCGTGGACACCGTGATCCGCCGCTGGCCAAGAGCGAACAATTGCGGATCCGTCATAATCGACAATGCCTCGAACAGATATGGATTGGCTAATGCCTCCCCCATGCCCATGAACGAAACGCTGTCCAGCACATGCCCCTGCATAAGAAAATACAACAGCTGGTCGGTAATCTCGTCCGCCGTCAAATTTCGTTTCAGTCCCATCGTTCCGGTCGCGCAAAACGAGCAGCCGAACCCGCAGCCGCATTGAGAGGAGATGCAATACGAGTCCCAGCCCCTTTCGTAGCTCAGCCTTACGGCTTCTACCCGTTCGCCGTCCTCCAGCCCGAACAGCAGCCGATTCGCCTGCTTCGACGTTATCTCCGCCGCTGGCTTAAGTCCGCACACCTCATTACCCAGCTCCATCATCAGTTCGTCCCGCAATCCCTTTGGCAATATGCCCATGTTATTGTATTCGCGTACTCCCTGCTTGAATATCGCATCCGTAATTTGTTTATACCGATAATCGGGTTGTCCCGTTTTCTTGATAATATCGCTTATTCGTTCGTATCTATTCCTCTTTTTCATCGCTTTCTCCCTTTGGCCCCGGAGGAAAGCAACACCAAAAAGAAGCGCCGGCAAGCCGGTGCTTCAAGCGCTTTTTATCAACCAAAACGATCGTGAAACTACGCCTCCCGGCGCATTAGTCACCGATAGGCGGATTCCGTCAAGGTAGGATAAAGCTCCGGCGGCCGTAAAATGTGAACCATGCCCGCTGACTTGTCGTCTTGCCCGTCGAATGGCAGGTTCACGTAATCATCTACAACTTCCGGCATCACTTCATCCTCCTTCTGCCCTGCGGCACTCATGTAACAAGTACCCTAACACGGAACCGGTCTGCCGGTCAAGCTTACTCCCCCGCGCAGGAGGCAGGCTTGCAGGCATGTTGTTGACACGACACCAAAAGGCGTCCTACAATCAAAACGGCACCAAGCAGCATTTAAACCGACTATTAAAAGAGGATATAAATTGACAACTAAACGATAAGGAGTGTTTCCCTTTGACAACTAATCAAACCAATCCCAAGGTGGACGGATTTCTAAGAAAAGCGAAAACATGGAAAGCCGAATTTGAGGAGTTGAGGAAAATCGTTCTCGATTGCGGGCTGACCGAGGATTTTAAGTGGATGCATCCTTGTTACACCCATGAAGGCAAAAACATCGTGTTGATACACGGGTTCAAAGAATACTGCGCCCTTCTGTTCCACAAAGGCGCCTTGCTTAAGGACGATCATGGCATTCTGATCCAGCAGACGGAGAACGTGCAAGCCGCCCGTCAGATCCGTTTTACCAGCCTGCAGCAAATCGAGGAGATGCAGTTGATCTTGAAGGCATATGTCGATGAAGCCGTCGAGATAGAAAAATCCGGCAGGCAAGTAGAGATGAAACAGCATGCCGAATACGTCATTCCCGAGGAATTGGAAAATAAATTCGCGGAAATCCCCGACTTGAAAACGGCCTTCGAAGCATTGACGCCTGGACGGCAGAGAGCGTACATCTTCTACTTCTCCGAACCCAAACAATCCAAAACCCGGGAGTCCAGAATCGAAAAGTACTTGCCGCAAATACTAGATGGAAAGGGACTAAAGGATTAACAGGTTAGCTGGCAAGACCGTTAGCGCCATCCCCTTCATCAGGGAGCAGATCGCCTCGGCATCCGCTCCTATTTCCTGTTGAAGCACGTTGGGGGGACCAATCAAAAATCCAAACGCCCCAGCAACGCGCCTTCCGCCCATCGCCTAACTCGCTTACCTTGCCTACCTTGCCTACCTCGTCGCCCCGTCATACGCCTTCTGCATAATTTCCACGTACCGATCCGCATTCAACTCCCGAAGACCGTTCACGTAAGCATCCCAATCCTCGTTCAAATGTTTGTTGCCGGTAATGAACTGCAGCGAGCTTTCTTCCACATAATTGCGGATGTTCATCTGCAGGAAATTAATTTCGTCGGCTACCTCCGGCTGAATCCACAGCGACTCCACCGCCAGCATCTGCTCCGGCTCGTGTCCGTCGTACAGCTTCGTCGCCTCCATGAGCCTGCGCTCGTAGCCGTCCGGCGCGTAGATATCCGTGCCCTGCACCCAGCTGTCGCGATATTCCCTGGGCATGTAGAAGTGGCCCATTCCGCTCCAGCCGGAATTGTTGCTCTTCTTTCCGCTATCCACCGGTATGCGCGCGAATTGCGGCTTCAGCTCCGGATTTAGCGCCTGCTCTCCCGGCTTCGGCCGTCTCCAGTCGACGCCTTCTTTGCCCGTCTCGGCGAAGGCCTGCCCTTCCGGCGTATACATATAATCCACCATACGAATGAGGGCGATCTGCGCTTCTTCGCTTGCCTTGTTCGTAATGACGAACTTGGCGCCCGGCGAGACGCCGATATTGACATGGGTGGCAAACGACGCATGCGGCCCCGCCAGCGGAGGCAGCGGATTATAGTCCTTCCCGCGCGTATTGCCCGGACCCGTATTGACGAAGATATCGGGATGCATCGCCGTACCCGCGCCCAGAATCGTCGCGTCCGCGTTTTCTCCGATTTGCTTGTAGGCGACGGCGTTTTGCGTAAAAGCTCCGGGATCGATCAGCCCTTCGTCGTAAAGCGACTTGATGTAGGCCAAACCCTCCCGCCATTCCGGTGTATCCGCCGCCATGCTCACCCGGCCGTTCCGAAGCTGAAGATAGGTGCTGTCGTCGTCGTAGATAAATCCGTTCATCAAGAACGGCATGATTCGCACCCCGAAGTCTTCGGTGGAGCCGCTTAGCGGAATTTCATCCGCCTTTCCGTTCCCGTTGGGATCCATCGTTTTAAATGCCCGCAGCACGTCTCTGAATTGCTCCGTCGTCCGCGGCATATCCAGATCGAGGGCATCCAGCCAGGACGTGTTGATCCACATTTTGTTCGGAAAGGAGCAATGGTAACACTCGCTGTATGCGACCAAACCGTAGATGTTGCCGTCAGGAGCCGTGTTGAAAGCGCGCAGCGTCTCGTTCTCCTCCATAGCGGCCTTTATATTCGGCGCGTATTCGTCAATAAGATCGTTGAGCGGAAGAAATACGCCCTGTTGCCCATAACGGAGCACATCCGCCTGAGAGAACTGATCCACATACGTTGTCAAAATGTAGGCGTCGGGATAATCGCCGCCGGCAAGCGAGATTTGACGTTTCTCCTTGGCGCCCGCCGATGCGACGGCGTTCCATTCGAACTTGACGTTGAACCTGGACTCCAGCTCTCTCGTGAAGTCGTTCGTCTCCAGATCGCCCGACGGCTCCTGCTGGGCGAATACGCGAATAGCGACGGGAGCGGCATCGTTGGCGTCGTCGATGGCGATGTCCGGCTCCGACGTGCACGCGCCAAGAACCAGCGCGAGCGCCAGAAGCGCCATCGCGGAAGCAAGCTTTATTCGAATACTGCTGCGGGCTGCTCTCACGCCACTCTCCCCCTAACCGTCCAATGCGGATTGTCTGAACACGCTCGGCGACACGCCCGTCACGCGCTTGAACGCCCTGCGGAACGAATGCGAGCTGTTGTAGCCTACCTTCGCGGCGATCTCGTCGACGGTCAATGCCTCGTGCTTCAGTAATATCGATGCATGCTCCATTCTAACGTTCTCCAGATAATCCGACAAATTGACGCCGGTCACTTCCTTGAATAGCTGCGAAATGTATTTCTCCGGCCGTTCCACTTGCTCTGCAACCCGGTATAACGTCAGCGCGGAATCGCCGTAGGCCGATTGGACATACGCCTTAATCGCCTCGATCGTGCGCATATGGCTGTCGTTTTTCCGGCTGCGCACCACTTCGCACAGCGTCTCCATGACGCCGTCCAGCTCCTCCTGTATAACCTCCAGCGGCTCGGAAGGCTGAATGGCAATAATCCGGTTCTTCGTCTCTTCGAACGATTCGGCCTCCATAAATACCTTTTGGTCAAGCAGCTTCAGGAACGTACCTTTCATCTCTCCTGCCAGTTGCCCCTTCATCTCGTAAGAAAGCTCCCGCTGATCCGTATTCTGGGACACGATAGAAGCCAGGATGCGCCTGGCCTCATCCAACTCTCCGGCGCGCACCGTGCCGATCAGGCGAAGCTCCAGCTCCAGCGGATAATGGTAGGTCGCGCTCTCATGCCGCGTATCCTCAAACCAGGTCAGCTCCTTGCGGTTCTGGTGAACGGCCACATCCAGCGTTCCCTTGGCTTGCTCGTAGGATTGGCTCACCTCCGTAATCGTCTGGAACAGCCCGCCCAGCACGACCGTTACGGAGATGCGGAGCTCCTCGAACGCACGACGGGACACGCTCTCCAGCGTCTTTGTCACCTCCTCCTTGCCGAGGCCCGACGCCCCCTCCAGATCCGGGAACGCGAACAGGAAGACGATCTTATCCGAGCCCGTGTCAGTCATGCGGACGGAGCTGCCGGAGTCGATAAGCGCCTGCTTCAGGATCAGCCTGGCGGCGTTAAGCTCGTTCAGCACCTCGACGTTGTCGAGCAACGGGTAGCCGTTAACCTGCAAAATGCCGACATACCCGACGTCGCCGGTGAGCCCCGCGTTCGACTGGACGGCCGCGGCGATAATCTCGTCGCGCGTCTGGAATTCGCCCGCAAGCAGCCGCTTGAAAAACGCATCGCGCACGAGAGGCGCCTGACGGATGACCTCCGACTCCAGCCGCTTGTGCTGCGTCAGCATTTGCGCGATATTGCCGTGCAGGAAGTCGAACTCGTTGCGGTGGGCCCCTTCCTCCTGCCCCGGTCCGAACTGCTCCTTCATCACGCCGATAATGCGAATGATGGGCGCGCTGTTCCGGTACGACAGCAGCAGACCAACGATGAGGCCGACGAACAAGGCGATGCCTGTCACCGTCCAGGAGATGAATTTAATTTGGTTGGCGCTCTCCATCAGCGCAGCCTTCGGAATACCCGCGCGGTACACCCAGCCCGTCGTATCCGACTTGATCGTAATGACGAGGTCGTCTTCATAAAATTGGCTCAGCTTCCCGCCATCGAAGTCCCTGTCCTTGGCGAGCGCAGTTACCTGCTCCTCGTCCGCCCCGCGCAGTCCCACCGTATGCCCGTTTCCGTCAGCGATATGGATCCAGCCCCCGTAACGATCCGTAAGGCCGGACAGCGGGTCGGTGATCATCTTCTGATCGATCAGGACGACGACAACCGCCGGCGAAGCTCCGCTGAAGCTGTCCAGAGGAAGCGACTGCATATAGGTTACAACCGAAGTTTCGGTCTTGTTCTCCATGAACGGCCGAAGCGCCATAATTTCGCTGCGGTGGGTCGTTTCCAGCACGCCGCTTTTCCACTCCTCGAACGGCATGCCGGGGTAATGGTAGTTTTCATAATAATGCTCCGGGCGGAAGTAAGCCGAGCCCGGCGTCAACACGACGTCGTAATTGCTTAAGTACACGTAGAATTGCTTCAAAAAGTCGTTCGTCTGTCCGAACGTCAGGACGTCCTTCATCATCTTCCAGATGCCGTATACGTTGGATTGGCTGCCCGTGCCGTTCTCGTTCATCAGAATTCCGAGATCCTGGTTGATGGCAAGCTGCCGCGTGAACCCCTCCACCTCGGCCATTCGGCGCTCCAGCAACTCTTTGCTTTTTTGCAGCTGCGTCACGCCGTTCTCGATGGAGACGGATTCCGTGACGCTAATGGCCGTCTGATACGACATATATCCCGCGATGCTAGGTATGATCAGGATGATGAGATAGGATACAAGGAACCTCCTGAATACTCTGGAATACCTTGGCAAGACGACTCCCCCTCCCGATGACCATGTACTTGAGAGCGCTATCATAACCGATTGGCGGATTTCCCGCAAGCCTCCGGCCGGCTTCTCCCATTATCTCCTATCCCGCCCCCTCGGGCAAAAGAAAAGCAACTGTCGTGTCGGCAACAGTTGCTTTCCCACGCTGACGTTTCTTCTAACGAAGACCGTCTTACCCTACATCCGCCGCAACATTGTTGCTTGAAGCTCGCCGTCCAGCTTATACGCGCGATCCGTCTCCACTTCCAGCGTCGCCGTCCGTCCGCCCGAGCAGACAACCAGCGTGCCGCTTGCGCCCGGCCGGATTGTCGCCTCCGCCAAACGTCCTTCCTCCCAGCGCATGTTTACGATCGTATTCCCTCTGGCGCGAAGTCCTTCCGCCTTGCCCGATGGCCAATTGACAGGCAGCGCTGGCAGCAGCTCGATGGCGCCGGCATGGCTTTGGAGCAGCATCTCGCCGATCGCCGACGTGCCGCCGAAGTTGCCGTCGGCCACGAATATTTGGGTCTCCGCCCCCGCGATTCCGGGCTTGGAATACGTAAGCAGATTATCGAAGCACAGCTGGCCGATCAGGTACGTCAGCTGCTTATGCGCGCTATCGCCATCGCCGAGCCTTGCGAAGCTGGCCGCGAACTGAGCGAGCGTAAACTCCACGTCCTCGAGCCCTTCGCGTCCCATTCGGCGTTGCAGCGTCGTCCTTGCCGCTTCGCTCAGCTCCGGCGTCCCTTGCGGCGTAATTTGCGCCCCCGGGTACAATCCGTACAAATGCGACAGATGGCGATGATCCGGCTGCGCTTCGCCGAAGTCCTCCAGCCACTCCCGCAACTGCCCATTGCTGCCAACCTGCAACGGAGGGAGTTGCTCCATAGCCGACTTCAGTCTCGCCCGCAGCTCCTCGTCAACCGCAAGCGTCGCGGATGCATTCACGCAAAAGTCGAACAAATCCCGAACCAGCATCATATCCATTGTTGCCCCCATGGACAGCGCGTATTCCGGACCTTCCGTCCGCCCGTTTGGATAGAAGCTGTTCTCCGGCGAATTGGACGGCCCTGTGACAAGCCAGCCATGCTCCGGGTGCACGACCATATAGTCCAGGAAAAACAGCGCCGCTTCCTTTAAAACCGGGTACGCCGTCTCTTTCAGAAATACCCGGTCGAGTCCGAACTCGTAATGCTCCTTTAGCTGCATCGCAATCCACAGGCCGCCCGTGACATTCATGCCCCAGTTCAATCCCCAGCCCGGCGAAGAGAAACCCCATGCATTCGTGAACACATGCGCGACCCAGCCCTCGCTGCCATAGAAGGTTTGCGCCGACGAACGTCCCGCCTCGGCCAGCTTCGCCACGAACCTCGTCAACGGCACTTGGCATTCCGCCAGATTCGCTGCCTCCGTCGGATAATAATTCATCTCCGTATTTACGTCGAGATGATAATCGCAACTCCACGCCATCCGATTCGCCTCGCCGTCATTCCATAACCCCTGCAGGTTCAGCGGCAGCGGCGAATTTTCGCGTGACCCCGCGATGGTCAAGTACCGTCCATACTGATAAAACAGAGCATATAGAGCAGGGTCGTCTCCCTCCCCGCTCCGAAGCAAGCGAAGCCGCTCGTCAGTCGGCAGCGCGGATCGGCCGCTATCGCCTTCGCCGAGGTCCAGGCTTACCCGCGCGAACAACTTGCCGTAATCCGCAATATGCTCCGCTCTCAGCGCCTCATAGCTTTGACCTGCTGCAAGCTCTATCGCTTGCATGCTTTCGGCTTCCCAATCGGAATCCGTCTTCCCGTAGTCGGTCGAAACAGCCACATAAATAATGGCCTCGCCGGCGCCCTCGATGCGAAGCCCGTTACCCTCGCAGGCAATCGCGCCTCCCTTCGCCGCCACATGCACGATGCCGCTGGCGAAGACGCCGCAGGTGCCGTCGCTATGAATATCCTCCGTCGCTTGGCTGCGAAAGCGGATATATCCCGCGGCGTCGGCGCCGATCGAGAACAAAGGCGTCCGACCGCTCAAAGCAAGCCGGAACAACAACCCGCCCGTCTCATCCGTCGTGAGGCGCGTGACAAGAACATCGGCGGCATGCGTGGCGAAAGCCTCGCGTCTGCAGGGCGTTCCGTTACGGCTGTAGGCATGAGAAACGATGGCCTTCTCCAAATCCAGTTCCCTGGAGAAACCATCCGCCCCTCCCCCCTCATCGAACAGAATCTCCAAATCCGCCAGCGTCAGATGCGTCCCGAAGTTGCCTTTCGACGGCTCCAGCGTCGCTCTTGCCAGACGTTCGCCGGCCTCATAGTCTCCCGCGAAAAACCGTTCGCGCATTTCGGCCAGAGTCGCCTTTCCCCCTGTCGCGCTCTGCGGCTCCTCGGCACGGCCCGACCAGTATGTGGCCTCCGTCAGGCTCCAGATTTCCTTATCCGCACCGCCTTGAATGACGGCTCCCAGTCTTCCGTTCCCTATCGGCAATCCCTGCTGCCAACCGGCGGCAGGACTCGTATATTGCAGCTTCATGTCTCCCATATCGCACCATCCTGTCTATACTCTATGTTAGCGCTTTCCACAAGAAAAATGGTACCGAGAATGACTCCTTCCCGTAAAGGTACAATTCCGGTTCCAATGGTACGATTCTCCACCTGTTCGACTGAAATCCCTTGCGGGGCGTGGCATCCAGCCTTCACATCCCACAATGTCGCCCTGGCGGAAATTTCAATTCGCTTTTCTATTTTTATCCGCAAAATCCATAAAGCAATGCCAGTCGTATTCCTTCAAGTCATGTTCGCCTGTACGCAGATGATAACCAAGCTTCTCGCCGTGTATCGGCGTCTCCGGCTGCGGGAATGAATGCGTGCCAAGCCCTGCAGCGCTTAATAATTGATACGCCGGCTCGGCAAGCTTCAAGGAAAGAAATTCGGACCGCGGATCTGCCCAAGTATCTTCTGTTGCACTGGATATATAAACACAGCGAGGAGCGATTAATGAGAGCAGCATGTGCTGATCTACCGGAAGCTCATTCTCTCTGTCATTATATGTTTTGTAATTTTCCGCAAACCAATGGGGGAATCGTGTATTAATATGATAAATCGTTTCTCCTGTTTTCCCTCTGGAAATAGCGGCGCCCGTGCTGCCGGAATTATTGCTTACGATCATGGCGAATCTTTCATCCAACGCGCCAGCCCATAGAGCAGTTTTCCCGCCTCTGGAATGACCGACCACAGCAACCCGATTCGCATCGAGATCCGTATCCGTGACCAGGTAATCCATAACCCGGCTGGCTCCCCAAGCCCATGCCGCAATTGTTCCCCATGCATCGGAAGGACGCGGCGCATCCGGCGTACCCGGTGCTTCGAAGATGCCATGAACGCCATTGCGAAAGCCATCATGCTCATCCGGGTCCACATCCTTCACATGGAATACGGCTGCCGCATACCCTCTGTCAACAATAGCCTTCGCAGGCCAAAACTCATCCTGTTCCTCTTGATCGAGGTCCAAATAATCATTATCTCTATTGTTGATCAGCAGAAATACAGGTGCCGGCTTATCGGTCTCGATGGCGTTTGGCACAAATAACAGCAGAGGAATGACGCCCTTGCCGTACGAACCTGTAAACGTAATATCCACTTTCTTGCGGGTGGCTTTGCCTCCCATATAATCTTTTTCCTCTGCCACATGAAATCTTACCGATAGTGGCTGAGGCTCTCTGCCATACACATGGGTCCGAAATAGCTCCAAAATCTCTGGGCGCCTTTTCCGTATCCAATCTGCTGCGGTTGTCACTTGATTGCCATCATTGCACACCAATAAATCAGGCAAAGTCGCTAATCTATTGTCCATGATTAATCCCTCCTCATCATGCACATGGTACCAAGGAAGCTCCGTAGATGCCAGCCCTTCAGTAAATATCGATCCAATTTAGAGTGAATGTTAAAAAACGACAGGATGCCGCCCCTACCGTAAAGGGCGACATTCTGTCGTTTTGGTGCTATAGCGGGAGATTCCCCTACTTCACAATACTTTCCAGAATATGGTCGATCATCTGGTTGTTCGCGATCGGCCCCGTGTACAACCAGCTCGTGTCGGCTCCGAATTCGTGAATGTTGCCGTTTTTCACGGCCGGAATACCCTGCCATACCGGATCCTTCAGCGCCTCGGCACCGTCGCCGTCGCTATTAATAAGGAAGATATGGTCCGCGTCAAGCTGCGCCAGCTTCTCTAGCGAAATCGAGTTCCAACTGAACTCCGATGCGTCGGCAATCTCTTTTACCGTGGCCGGCACTTCCAAGCCAAGCTCCCCATACAGAACGGCTCCGCTGGATTGCGTGTCGCTCACCACGAAGAAGTTGTTCCCTGTCAGCCACAGTGCTGCCGCGGACTGGCCTGCCGCCTTGCTCTGGATTGTTGCTTTGGCCTCCGCCGCCTTCGTCTCATAATCGGCGAGCACTTGCTTCGCCTGCTCCGTCTTGCCCAGCACTTCGCCGACTTTCAGCAGCGCTTGGCGCCAGTCGCCATTTACTTCGTCGCCCAGCGTGAAGGTTGGAGCGATCTGCGAGTATTGTTCGTATTTGCCGCCTTCCACCGTGCTCGCCATCCCCGTAATGATCAGATCCGGATCGAACGACAACACGGCTTCGTAAGGGAGATCGAACGGTATAGCAGGAATGTCGGCCAGATACTCTTGCAAGTAAGCTTGCGTTCCTCTTGTAACTGACCACTGCGCTACGGGCTTCACGTCCAGCGCGACAAGGTAGTCTTCCAGGTAAGAGGCGATGATGCGTTTAGGCTCGACAGGAATGGTTACCTCATGCCCTAATCCGTCCGTCAGCTTGAACTCTGTCGGTTGATCCGAAGCTGTTGGCGCATTTGTTGCTGTATTTGTTGCGGTCGGCTCTGCGCCGGTATCCGCCCCGTTATCGTTATTCGCCGAGCCGCATGCCGCCAGCAGCAAGGAGAGCAATAGAATCCCGGCTAGTGTACTTGTTGATCGTTTTGTTTTTCTAACGTTCATGTTGCAAATTCCCCTTCGTTAAACATGTCTCGGTATGTATTCGTCTCCTATCCGAGCTTATTAATGATAACAATTATCATTATCGTTGTCAAACATTCTTTTCATAGTTATACAAACTTTCTTTTGAGCAAGGCTGGCGGACGCAAAAACAGCCTGCCCGTTTACGAGCAAGCCGTTACTGCCTTTGTTTCGGTGATCATCTAGTTTGCATGTTGGCCGACCAGCGCCCAATCAGCCGCCGTGTAATTGCCCATATGCCACAACGATACGCCCTTCAGCCCGTAGTACTTGGCGAGCCATATCTTTTTGGAGATGCTTTGCGCGTCCTCGTAATAGACCAAATGACTGCCCCGCTCATCCGTAAATTCCGCTTTCTTTAGCAAGTGCGGCGTAGACCAGGTCGTCTTCACGCCAGGCATGGCGAGCCGTTTTTCAACATCCGCGATCCTCGGCTTGTACACGGGTCCGGTAACGCCATTTGGCGCCGTAATCCACTGATTGGCCTGCTTGGACACGCCCAGCACCAGCTTTTCCTTCGGTATTGCCTTCAGCGCCGTCACGACCGTGTCATTGACCAGCGGAAGCGGCGCCGATGGCAGCTTGCTCTCAGCGTGTGTAAAGTCGTACGCCATCAGCACCACCGTATCCGCCAGCTTGCCGATCGCCCCCAGATCGTAACCGCTATAATAATGAATCGGCGGAACTGCGACCGACAAGGTTAACGTGCCTAATTGCTCCTTCAATTCCTTCAAAAATGACGTAAAATCCGCCGCGCTTCCCGCTTCTCTTAACCCTTCGAAGTCAATTTGAACGCCGGTGAAGGAGTAGGCCGGATTACTTAAAGTCGCTAACAAGGAATCGATAAACGCTCCTCTCGCCGGTTCGTCCTTCAGGAAGTCCTTGAGATCCGAGCCTGCGTAGAATACCATTAATTCCTTCGACGCTCCCGCTTTACCGGCCGCCTCCACTACTTCTCCGAAGCCGTTCGGCACTTTATAATCCCCCGAAGCGGTGTTCAGCTTGGCCAAGCCAGCCCCGTCATACTGCAAGCTGGACCAGCCCAAAATGACGTTCGACAGCTTGTCCATATGTCCGAGGGCCGGATAAGATTCTATCGCGTAATAGCCCGTAAAATCGATTTTCTGCCCTGCGATCCGGCTGTCCAGCAAGCGATAAATGACCGCCGCGGCCTGCTTGCGAATGAGCGGCTCCTTCGGCTTAAAACCGGCAGAGTCGCCTTCCATAATTCCCAGACGCGACGCGTAATAGACATAGGGCTGCATATCGGCATCAATGGACGCAACGTCTTTAAATGCACGGGTATCCCGTTCCTTCATCCATTCCGACGACAGCCATGCCTCTCTTTGCTCAATAGGAAGCTTCTCCAGCTGCGACACGCCGATCAGCATCGCGACCTCTTGTCTAGTAATGGTTTGGGACGGAAGAAATCGTCCCTCGGAATCTAGCAAGCTCTCAAGCCAGGCTCTATCGAATGCGGCGGCAATATAAGACGCGGACCAACGGTCCTTGGCCACATCCGCGGGTATACTCCCGATTGGCTGTCCGCTTTCGACTTGCTCTGCTACAACGAGCAGCTTCACAAATGCCTCCCGCGACAAATCCATTCTTGGCCTGTATGTCAAATCCTCGTAACCGTTAATGACGCCCAGCGCAGCCAACGTATAGATCGGATCCAACGCGTAGTCGTTCTCTTCGTCTTTAAACGGCTTCAGTTGGACATCGTAGGCCATTGCGGGGCTCGCGAATAACATCATCGCTATCATCGTTAACAACAGCGTTACTCTCAATTTCATTTCCAGTATCTCCTCCCCGGCGGCTTCATAGAGAAGCCACCAAGAGGTTAGACGCTGATTGGAGGCGGATAGTTGCTCTTACACATGGTTTCGCACCCCTATGATTTCTGTGTGCTTGCCGGCACCCAACACTTAAACGTGCTGCCCTTGCCCGGCTCGCTGGTTACCGTAACGTGTCCGCCCATCATGGCAAGGTAACGATGGCTGATGGCGAGGCCGAGGCCCGTGCCGCCGTACTTGCGGGTCGTCGAGGCGTCGGCTTGCGTAAATGGCTGGAACAGCTTCTTCTGCTGCTCCTCGCTCATGCCGATCCCGGAATCGGCGATGATAAAGGCAAATCCCGCCTGTCCGTCCGATTTCTCCGAACAAACCTCGAATCTTACGTTGCCCTTACGCGTGAACTTGCCTGCGTTGCTGAGCAGATTAAGCAAAATTTGACGCAGCTTCGTAATGTCCGTCTCGAATTCGCCACTCGCGGCGACCGTCTCAAGCACATTGCCGTTGTTCTCGATAAGCGGCTGGATCGTCGCCGCCACTTCCTGCATCAGATCCCCGATCTCTACCTTCTCGTAATACATCTCGACCTTGCCCGCTTCAATCTTGGAAATATCCAAAATATCATTAATCAGCATCAGCAGATGGGTGCCTGCTTTCCGAATCTTGTCGAGATCGTCAACGAACGTTTCCGCTCCCATCTCGTCTGCTTCTTCCTTCAGCATCTCGCTATAACCAATAATAGCGTTTAACGGCGTCCGCAGCTCATGGCTCATATTGGCCAGAAATTGGCTTTTGATCTGATTGGCTTGGATCGCTTCGTCCCGTGCATGCGACAGCTCCATCGTCCGCTCCTTGACCAGGCTCTCCAGATGGTCGTTAAGCTCGCGCAGCTCCTCATTCATCTTGAGGATCTCCGCCGACTTGTCCTCGATCTCCGAATCCTTATAGGTGAACTTGTTGGAGATGAAGATCCCGATTAATGAAAGCCCCAACGTAAACAACGTGCCGCCCGCAATGAAATACGCCAGCCACTTCTGATCGAGAACAAGGCCGGAGCTCTCGCGCCCGCTCATCCCGTCCAGCGGGAACGACGCAGCGACCATGCCCACATAATGCATGCCGGCGACCGCTGCTCCCATAATCATGCCGCTGCCGACTTTTTTGAACCAATACTCGCGATTCTGCGTCCCTTCCCTCCGAAAATAAAACGAAAGCCACAGCGCCGTAATCGCCGCGATCAGCGCGATCAACACCGACAATCCGACGTACAACGGCTCGTACACAATATCAATCAGCATGGCTTCCATGCCGATATAATGCATGGCGACGATGCCCGCCGCCAGCAGCACGCCGCCCGACACGATACGCTTGATCCCGGGCTGTGTCCGTCCCACAATATGCAGAGCAACAAACGATGCCGCGATTGCGACGATGACCGACAACACTACGGTAGGCATATGGTAGGCGATCGGAACCGGCAGCGAGAACGCCAGCATGCCGACAAAGTGCATCGACCAGATCCCGCTGCCCATCGCACACGCGCCGAACGACAGCCACAGCCATCTTCGCGGTCCGAACGTTGTACTGATCCTATTGACCAAATCCAGCACGGTATAGGAAGCCGCGATCGCTACTATATAGGAGAACAACACAAGCAGCATGTCGTAAGTGCCGTGGTTATGGTGTTGCATCGAGTTCCCTCTTCCCGTTCCTAGTATCCCTGGCAGATAAATCCTTACTCTCATTCGACACAGAGCGAATTATTTCCTCCTAAAGTTCCACAGGTCATCCTCTATATCGCTTGTCATGACTTTTAACCTATGTCGAAAGCACAAGAATCTGGTCGTAAAATATCGAATTTACATTTATAATAGTGAGAGAATGGCAAGATTAGGATGGACAGACGGGAATCCTCTCCATTCCCCTATTACATAAGCAAATGAGGCCTACCATGGACGAGTGGAAGCAAAATGCCAAATTCCTGATCGTAGACGATCAAGAATTCAATATCAGCCTGCTGCACCGCATTCTGACTCGTGCGGGATATACAAATCTCGTGACAACTACAAATCCGCTGCAACTGGAGGCCTTGTATCGGGAGCACCGCCCTGATATCGTGCTGCTCGATCTTCATATGCCGGAGATGGACGGTTTTACCGCTATTCGATGTCTGCGTAACTGGAACGAAGGCGAATATTTGCCTATTCTGGTACTGACAGCCGACGTGACGCCCGAGGCGAAGAAACGGGCGTTGCATGAGGGTGCGAACGACTTCATCTCCAAGCCGTTTGATCGGACGGAAGTTGTGCTGCGCATTCAGAACTTCCTGGCCACACGTTTCTATCATCTGAAGCTGCAAGAGCGAAACCAGGATTTGGAGCAACGCGTACGTGAGCGAACACGTGAGCTCGAGCTCGCTCAAGCGGAAATTCTCGACGTGCTTGGCCGGACGGCGGAGTACCGCGACGATGAGACGGGCCAGCATACGAAACGGGTCGGAGACTTGTCGGCTCGTATCGCTCTGGGGCTGGGACTTTCTCCCGATGAAGCTGCACTGATCGGCAGGGCCGCGCCGCTCCATGACATTGGCAAGATCGGCATTCCGGATGATATTCTGCTTAAACCCGGCCGCTTCACTTCCGAGGAGTTCGCCAGGATGAAGGAGCATGCCGATATTGGATCCAGCATCCTGCAAGGGAGCGTCTTCCCCGTTCTTCAGGCAGCCGGCACGATCGCATTAACGCACCATGAAAAGTGGAACGGAAGCGGCTATCCAAACGGATTAAGCGGCGAGGACATTCCGCTCTACGGGCGAATCGTGGCAATCGCCGACTTCTACGACGCCCTCACGCATGAGCGACCGTACAAACGGGCATGGACAAGAGAGGAAGCCATCTCGGAAATTATAGCGCAGTCCGGGCAGCATTTTGATCCGCGCGTGGTTGAAGTATTCCTTGACATCATCGGAAGCGAAGCGCCGTTTAATATTGCCAGGGGGGATTAGGTGGATGAAAGAACGGAACGGGGTTAGCGATAATAGGAATGAGATAGATGTACTCCGCAAAGAGCTGGAGCTCGAGCGGCAAGCACGGCAGGAAGCCGAGCGGATCTCGGAGGAGAAGTCGCACGCGATCCATGATCTCAACCAGGAGCTTCATCAATTGAACGAACAGCTGGAAGTGCTCGTTCAAGAGCGAACGATGGAGTTGTCCCAAGCGCGCGATGCAGCCGTCGAAGCGAACAAGATCAAAAGCCAGTTCCTCGCCAACATGAGCCACGAGCTTCGTACGCCGCTTAACGCCATCATCGGCTACAGCGAGATGCTGGGGGAAGAAGCCGAAGAAATGGGAGAAGCCGCCTTCTCGGACGATCTGCACAAAATACATAAAGCGGGGCAGCATTTGCTCACGCTGATTAATAGCATATTGGACCTATCCAAGATTGAGGCCGGCAAAGTAGAGCTTTATCTCGAAACCGTCGACCTTCATTCTCTCATCGCCGAACTGGTTGCGACCGTGGATCCTCTGATGGCGGCCAACCGCAACCATTTGCTGCTGGAGGGGCTGGACGATTGTCCGGATTCGATCCGCTCGGACGCGACCAAGCTGAAGCAAATTTTGCTCAACCTGCTCAGCAACGCTGCCAAATTCACATCGGACGGCACGGTTACCTTATCCCTCGCCAGCGAGCAGGAGCTTGACGTGCCTGGCATAGCCTTCCGGGTGCAAGACAACGGGATTGGCATGACTCCGGAGCAAGCGGAAAGCGTATTCCTTGCGTTTAAGCAGGCCGATGCCTCCACGACCCGCAAATTCGGCGGAACGGGGCTGGGACTTGCCATCAGCCAAAATTTGTGCACCATGCTGGGGGGCAAAATCTCCGTCGAAAGCGAGCTCGGAGAGGGTTCGACGTTTAAGGTCTGGCTGCCTCTGCAAAGTAATGGCGAGTCAACGGCCGGGGTGTCTTTGGCGTCGGATATTTCCATGCTGACTATACCCCAACCGGAGGTTCCGGCTGGATATGCCAGTGAGACTAGCGATGAGGGCTCCGGCTTAACGAATCTCGTCGCTGCCAATGGAGTCGGCACCGTCCTCGTCATCGACGACGATCCCGCAATGCTCGGATTAATGCAGCGTTATCTCGGTCAGGAGGAATGGACCGTTACGCTTGCTCAATCCGGCCGGGAAGGCTTGCGTCTGGCTAAACAGCTGAAGCCTGATGTCATTTCGCTGGATGTGCTTATGCCTGGCGTTGATGGCTGGAACGTGCTCACCATGCTCAAAAACGATCCCGAACTGGCGCATATTCCCGTCGTCATGATTTCAATGATGGACGAGCAGCGACTCGCTTACGCCATGGGTGCCGCGGAATACGTAACGAAGCCCGTACAGAGGGATCGGCTCATCGGTATTATCGAGAAGTATGTGCAGGAACGACAGTCCCATTCGGTGCTGGTCATAGAAGACGACGCGATCACCTCCGACATGATGACAAAGATGTTAAGCAAGGAAGGCTATAACGTGATCCAGGCCGATAACGGCCATCATGCGCTTAGCCTGCTGGAGCAGGATGCGCCGCATCTCATTCTGCTTGATCTCATGATGCCCGAAATGGACGGGTTCGAATTTTTGACGGTGCTGCGGCAGCACGACGCATGGCGGGACATCCCGGTCGTGGTCGTTACGGCCAAGTCGATTACAGATGAGGATCGCGAGCGGCTAAGCGGCTATGCCAAAAACATACTCAGCAAGAGTCAATTGGAGCGCGAATCGCTGTTGACCGAAATTCGAAGACTCATTGAGCTATCCGGCGGGTCTGTAAAGGGGGTTGTGGAGGATGGCTAGAATTCTCCTTGTGGAGGACAACGAGATGAACCGGGATATGCTGTCGCGCCGGCTCATCCGCAAAGGTTTTACCGTTGACATGGCTGTTGACGGCCGGCAAGGCGTCGAGCTTGCTTCGGCGATCCAGCCGGACCTCATCCTGATGGACCTCAGCCTGCCGGTCATGGACGGCTGGGATGCCACTCGCGCGCTCAAGTCAGATCCCGGCACAAGGAACATCCCCGTCATCGCGCTTACGGCCCATGCCATGACGAGCGACCGTACCCGAGCCTTCGAGGCAGGCTGCGACGACTTTGATACCAAGCCGGTGGAATGGATGCGGCTGCTTGGCAAGATCGAGGCGCTGCTTTCTTCTTCGCGGGCTTAGACGTTCGCGGGCTTCAAGGCCCATGCGCCGCAATTAAGAAAAACCGTCAGGATAGATCATCCTGACGGTCCTTTTTGTGCGCTAGCGCCAGAAAGAAGCAACGTCGTCACCCTGTCTGTTCGGCCTCTCGAATAAGAGGAAAAACTCCCTCTAATACCCTCGTCTCCGCCCTTGCTTGCTTTTTAGAGGGAAACCCTATCTCTAATTCTGGCCGAATCACTGTTTTCGGGTCGAACCACCCCGATTAAAGGGCTGTTTCCCCTCTAAGCGGAGGCGATTTTCCGATTTTCCAGATTAAAGGGAGATTTCCCCTCTTTTTTCCGATACGATATACGGTGGGCCTCTTGGAGATGAGCGGCCTTAAGCTTTGCAAAGCCCTATGCAACAAAGAGTGAACAATACGGGCTTATTGACCAAACTAAACAGGTGTGCGGAACTGAGCGACGTTATTCTCGCCAAATCAACGGTTTCGGGTAACCTTGCGGAACTGAGCGTGCTTATTCCAACCGAATCGCGCTCCATCTCCCTTGTCATCAACCAATAAAGTCTCTGAGTTCCGTAAGCCCTGCCTTTCCCCCTCCATACGATGAAATAAGGGCTCTGAGTTCCGTCCCTCGCTATCGCACACGTACGCACGCCGTAGCGACAACGACTGAACTCGCGCTCCACTCAGATTTCCGACAAGCTCGGGAACTTATAAATTCTATTGTGGTAAATAAAACCGCCGGACGAATCGCCCTGGCGGTTTTATTTGCTGTGGCGTTCGCGTACTATGACAGCGAAGCCCGTTTATGCGCTACGAATTACACGTTTGTGTCGATTTGATAATACTGCAGGGTGTTCAGTGCTTGCGTCAGGCTGGTGTAGGGTTTGCTCTGATTCGAAGTGCGCAGATAACCCCACATCCCCTCGCCGGATTGAAGGATTGCTGCCGGCGTGATACCTATGAACGCCAGTACACGCTCGAATTTTTGTTGAACCTGTTTATATTGGTGAGCTTCTAAAGCCGGGTCCAGAGCTTGATTGAGACTTTCTAGCATCTCGGCCAGCATGGTCTTGTAAACCGTGATGGAGGAGTCGTATCCGCCATACGGCTCACCGCCTGCAAATAGACTTAATACTTTTCCGCCGTTGTCAAACAAACGAATATGGCCTGTATTGCTGTACAAGCTCATATTTTCAATGACAGCTCCCTCGGAAAGGTAGATATCCCGATAAGAAGGCGGCATCCCCTCATAGCCATTCCCTTGGGTGTGATTGTACAAATCAACTGTTCTGTAAGTTCCAGCCAATTTCAAGACACCCGGTCCGTCCACGGTTATATATGACACTTCCGCTGTCGTTGACGGCCACAGCTCCAGTCTCGCTTCATTCGAATCTTCAACTTTAATGCGGACAGGGCCTGCCAAACCGTTCAAGATCAGTCCTCCGTTAGCGGCGTAACCTACGTCAAGAATTGCGATCTCTGGAGTCCCTTCTTGTTGCCCGCCGCCAAAGAGCACGCCGTCGCCCAACACTAACGAGCCATTGGGGATATCGACAGTCAGTTCTCCAGCAATGTCGACATTTTGTAAAGTGTATGTTCCGCTGCCGCTTCCCCGAATAGTCAAGGACCCTACCGTTACCGGCTGCTCAGGATCGGTTGGACCTAACATTTTGTTCTCATTGCCGTATACGAATTGCGTTACATACCAATTATCGTTCCACTCCGCCTGGACAGGCTCTTCGATCGTAAAGGACAGATCCGCTACGTCTTCGTATAATCCAACGGCCCCGCTCTCCCAATCTTCCCCATACTTGAAGCCCCCATGGACGGTTGCGCTAGCCTCTCCCGGATGGAAGGCGGTCATGTCCCAATTGGACATTTCCTCACACCCATACGGCATTGCAATGCATGACAATGAGGTATAGATCGGATAATAACGCTCAATTACTTCATCTCCGATCGTCTGACGGATCGTAATGCCGCGGGCCTGTTCGAACCAATCCGGCCAATCGAACGACTCGGGACCTTCCGGCCACTCTCCCTCTCCTTCATTGCCTTGTACTGGCATAGGAATAAAACCGCTATATACAAAACGCAATGGCTGCCCATACGGCGTATCCTCAATCGCGAGATGCGCCTCTTCCTCGAAGTCGGGCGAAATGTTCGGCAGCTCGTTCCAGTCCCTCAGCCAGTCTCTGATGTTCAGCAGGGAGTCGAGATTGGTCACTCCGTCAACGAAAATATGGGCCTCCAGTAAGTACAAATACGACAGTTGACGGTCCAACTCGAATCCCGCCGCTTCGAGCGCCTGCTTGAATTCGGACAAATCGTCGCTTTCATTAGAGTTATTACCCGCGTCAATAATATCCTGCTTAATCCGTTCAATTTGATCCTTCGCAACTTGGACCGAATATGTCGCTTCCAGCAGCTCGCCAAGTCCGATGTCGAGCAATACGCCCTGCAGATCCAGTTCAACTCCTGGGGCGTTAATCTGAAGCCGTGCCATCACTTTGGCATCAGGGGCAATACGCAGCGAAGCAGCCTCAGCGTTCGCCGTAACAATTACATCTTCTTGGTACACGCCGCTCAACAGCACTTCGCCGCCGCCGGATATCTGCAAGCTGCCGGCGCTCGCCGCCTCTTCCAGACGAATAGCAGCTCCGTCGGAATCTCGCAATTCAATCATGCCGTCATGCTGCGCGGAGCTGGCAAAGCCTGCGCCCGCCGCTCCCGGCGGATCCTCGTCCGGCTCCGTCACTACAACCAATGGCCTAACCCCGCCGCCTGTCGCAAAATTTCCCGAAATGCCGTCAATATACGTATTTCCCGTTACCGTGACCGAATCCTCCAGCACGACGCTGCCAGCTGGCAAATCAATAACCAGGTCCCCCGCAATGGACAGATTACGTAACCAATAGGTTCCGCTGCCGTCTCCGGCAAGATTCAGATTGCCCGGTACCTCCAGCAATCTGGATGATGGACCGAACGTCCGGTCACCCGCGCCATTAACTGCTTGCGTAACTTCCCCACCAGTCAGGTCTATATCGCCGCTAAGCCAATCCGCAGGCGACAGCACAAACGAATGGATGACATCTTCGAATCGTCCGTTTGCTGTCAGCCTCAAGGTGTAGCTACCTGCGCCTGCTTCCTCAAAGAGGGAGCCGTCCAGCTCAAGACGACCTGCGTTGAGCGTCGCCAGACCGAAGTCTTGTCCTTCTACCGCATTTACGGCAACCGTGCGCAGCGGATCGCCTTCTGTCGATGATTCATGGTAAATACGAACCTCGTCTACTCGATCAGCCCATTCCTGATAGTCCAGATTTTCTCCGTCAAAAGTGAAGGACAGGATCGGCATCTCGACATAAAGCTCGCCTCCCGTCTCCAACACCGGGCCCGGTTCTTTCAGCTCCAGCACCTCGGCAATCGCTGCCGACGCCAGCTCCCATGTAGCGAAACCGGCGCCGCCCTGCTGATTATTGCGCCTTGCCAGCAATTGCTCGGCATGCCACAGATACGCGCTCGCATATTCCTCTTCTTGAAGGAAGGCAAGGACAGCCTCGGCATCCGCTGCATGGTTCAGACGGCTGAGCTTTGCATTGTCCAGAATGCCCGGAGCTACCTCAACCCCTGGACCCGGCACGATATGACCGACTTTGTTTGATGTATCGTTAAGCGAAAATTCGTTTGCGTTAATGGCTAACGTTCCGGTAAAGAGGGCGGTGGAATCTACCGTCATCGTTACATTCGGCACATTGACTTGCACCGTGCCTGTAAATTGTCCTTTCAGGACAATCGATGCGGCATTCCCCTCAATAATGATATCTCCGTTGTAGCTGCCTTCGAGCACGATCGTTCCGGAGCCCGTAATGCGAACCGTGCCGTTGCTGGCCTCCCCCTGCAAAATAACGCGAGCGTCATTGCCGTCCTGTACCTCGATGGCGCCTTCATGAAACGCGGAACTGTCGAAGGTGTTCGACGCCACATCCACAATCGTCGTTGTGCCCACTACCGAGACCGAATCCAGCAGCACGACGCTGCCGTTCGGAACCGTGACGGACAAGTTGCCCTCAATCCTCATATTGCGAAGCGTATAGACGCCGGTCGCCGTGTCGTCACCGACAATCGTCAGATTGCCTTCAACCGTTACTAAACCTTCAACAGGTCCGTAAACGGCGTCCGCACTCCCGCTAACCGCTTGCTCCAGCGGACCCGTTATCTCTCCCGGCTGATTAAGCACCGGAGGCGTAGGGGTCGGCGCTGGAGTGCTCGGAGGATCGGATGGTGTTGTCGCTGGTGTTGGCGTTGGCGTGCCTGCCGCCTCCTCCAGCTTTTTCTTCGCCTCCAGGAAAGCTTTGAGCTTTTCTTCCTCCAGTTTCTTGAGGTACTCTTCCTCCGCTTTCCTCTTCTGCTCCTCCAGTATCTTTTGATTGGCCTCCTGTTTTTGGCGCGCCTGCTCCGCCAGCTTGGCCAGCAGTTCCTGCTGCTTCTTCTGCTGCTCCGCCAAAGCCTGTTCCTGCTGCTGCTTTAACCGATCCCGCTGCTGCTTCAATTGCTCGGCCAGACGCTGCTGTTCTTTCTCCTTGTCCGTCAGCACGGGCTCCTTTGCATTGTCGAGATCGATTTTTTTGTCGAGGCTGCGATTGGCTTCCTCCACCAGCTTCCGAATGGCGTCCGCGTCGACCTTATTCTGCTTGATCGCTTCTTTAACCGCGTTCGCCACAAAATGTTCGAGATTTTGGCGGAAGCGTTCCAGATCTTCAATCGACTTAATATTTAAGCCGTCCGGATCAAGACTATTGTTGGGGCCAAGTCCTTGGCGCAATCGCTCCAGAAGCTCTTCATTCTCCTTGTCGATCGCCGCCTTGTTCCTGATAATCGCCTCAATGACGCCGGGTCCGGCACCCTGCACAAACTGCTCCAGATTGACGAATACAACCTCATCCTTCTCGGACTGCTTCTTCTCGTCGAAATACGTATTCAACATCTGGCTCGGATAGATGGTAGACGGCCTATCGTCATTCTTGCCGTTGTTTTTCGAGAATACCTGTCCGACCCCCGAAGCGATCATGAACATCGATTCTCCGGTTAGCGGATCGACCGTCACAAACAGGTTGGTGCCGCGCACGCCCATGACCGCCGTCGGCGTCTCGACCTCGAATTCATCCTCGGTAGAGACAAGCGTGCTTGCCTTTACCCACATACTGCCCGTCCACAGCGTAAAATTGGATTTTTTCTTGCCGCTCGCATCGCGCAGCTCGGATATGTACAGCGAAGAGCCGCCGCCTAACGTCGCTTCGTCCGAGCGATCCTGCACCCTGATCGTCACGCTCGATTTATCGCCCGTTTTCAGATGATCTCCGGCATTAAGCGGCATATCCTTGTACGCCTTAAAATATTTTTTGCCCCCTGCTTTCTTGACCTCGACGGTGCCCGATACGGACACGATGCTCGCAATGCGAACAGAAGCCGCCGCAGCGCGCTCGCCTATCGGGGCCAGCGCCACGCTCGCCAGCAAGGTAAGAAACAGGACGACTGCAACAAAGGAGACGCCCCTTCCAAAGGAATTCCTTACGCCGGCATGGACTGATCGTTCGCTTAAACGCATAACCTACAGCTCCTCTCCATCTGTTATCGGACTGCGAATGATGACCGTACGCGACGCGGCATGCCATTGCACATCCAATTCTATCAATTCGCTAATATAGCGGACCGGAATATAAGAGACGCCGTTCTGGACGAACGGAGCGGCATCCAGCATGACCGTCTCCGCTTCTCCGCCATTCCTGCGAACCTCGGCTTCCTTGCTGTCCAGCTGGAGCGTGATATCCAGTTGCCCCTTCCGCAGCAGCACCTCGCGGGTATCCGGCTTATAGTCGACCTCGTAGCCAAGCGATTCGGTGACCGCCCGCACCGGGGCGAATGTTCTGCCGGCCAACAGTTTGGAAGGCGTCTTGAGCTCCTCCGCTGCCGCGCCGGTCACGATCCGTACCGACGTATCGCCCTCCCGCCGCTCCGGCAGACGAAGAAGCGATATGGAACGAATGCGGTTATTGTAGCTGTCCGCCGCCAGCAGCTCGCCGCCCGGAGCAAGCGCCACCGCGGAAGGCGCCTGCAGAGCATGGCTGCTCTCGATGCCGTCCAGCCAGCCGCGCACCGAGTCGCCCGCTCCCGCGATCGTGGATACTTTGCCTTCATATAAATAACGTATCGCGTGATTCAACGAGTCGGCGATGAGCAGCCCGCCCTCTGGCGTAACCGCAAGACCTCGCGGAAAGCTAAAGCGCGCATTGGCCGCCGCTCCGTCTGCATACCCTGCGGTCGCATAGATACTTCCCGCCTCGAAATCCGGCGTGCCGTCCGGTTTGCCTCCGGCCACCGTGGATACCGTGTTGCTCGCGAAATCGATATAACGGATCAATTGATTGCCCGTATCGCTGACATACAGATTGCCTTTGGCATCCAGCGCCAAGCCGGAAGGCTCGTTAAACAGTGCCTGCGCCAGCTTGCCGTCGCGATAGCCGCCGCTCTGAACCAAGAGCCCCGGAATAATCTCGCGTCCCGCTGTCGGCGACTCGTTTAACGTCGTTACGTTGCCGTCCGGCGCGATGCGGCGAATGAGATGATTAAGCGAATCCGCGACGTATACGTTGCCGCGATCGTCAACGGCCACCGCCTGCGGGTAGTAGAAACCCGCATCCTTGCCGCGGCCGTCCGCATCGCCGATCTCGCCGTTGCCCGCCAGCGTCGTCAGACGGCCTCCGGGCGAAAGCTTGCGGATCGCATGATTGCCGGCATCGGCAATATACAGATTGCCAGAGGCATCCGCCGCCAGCCCGACCGGCTCGTTAAGAGCCGATTCTCCGGGGAGCCCATCGTTATATCCCCCGATTGGCCGATACAGCTCGTTCGTCAGAAATTTCAGTCCGGCTGCGGTGCTGATCTTGCCGCCCGTCAACTTCCTTATCTGATGGTTGTCCGTGTCGGCTATGTATACCGTCCCGTCCGGCAGCACGGCCACGCCTTGCGGGGCTCGCAAAGAAGCGATATCCGCAGCGGCGTCCCCGTCGCCCGGCTCTCCCGAGCCTGCCAACGTGCCGACCTGAAGCAACAGCTGCCCTTCCTCGCCTCGCACTCCGTCCTTAATGCCGAACGGCTGCTGTCCCGCCGCAGACGCAGCAGCAGGAGCCGTCGACAGCCCCCAGGCCAGCGCGACCCCAAGCAACGCCGTTCCCCACTTTCGCGACATACGGCTAATGTTCTCTGCCCTATCTCTCATATGCATTTCTCACAACCTCCAGACTCTTATCTACTATCCTTAATGAAAACTATCGCGAAATAAACAGGATGACATCTATCTAGGGCGTGTCTGAATACTCTTGAGCGGGTTTTCAGACACGACCTAATTGTACAACAAATTTCGACGTTATTTTCGAAAAATATCTTTAAGCATTCCCGAATTATACCACCAACGCGTTACCCCTGACTGTAACCCCGATTACAATATTGAAGCTTCAAAAGATTATTGGGCAGACTTCAAATCTACCACCTCATAAAGCTTGACGGGCACGCTTTTGCCTTTCATCATCCGCTCGCCGATGCAGTTGTACACGAAGCTCCCCTTCGTTCGCTCGTACGTCTCCTCCGATACCAGAATCTGGTTGGGCTGCGTATTGGACTCGATTCGCGCGGCGATGTTGACGTTGTCGCCAATCGCCGTATAATCAACCCGCAGGAAGGAGCCGATATTGCCCACTACGACCATCCCGGTATTGACGCCGATGCCGACGCTCACCGTGATGCCATGCTTCTCCTCGATCATGCGCCGCACTTCCTTCATCGACTCCTGGATATCCCATGCCGTCCTCACGGCGCGATACTCATGATCCGGCACATCAAGCGGAGCATTAAAAATAACCATCGCGGCGTCGCCGATAAACTTGTCAATCGTCCCCTTGTTGTCGAGCGCCTTGCGCGTAATCATATCGAACATCGTGTTCAGGAAGTCGAGCACCTGCTCCGGCGGCAGCTTCTCCGACAATGTCGTAAATCCGCGAATGTCGAGGAACAGAATCGAAAGCTCCTTGTTAATGCCGCCCAGCTTGATCTCCTGGTCGCTGCGGGCGATTTCGCGGACCAGATCCGGCGAGAGGTAACGCCCGAATTGCTTCGTAATAAAGTTTTTTTGCTTGTTCTCGAGGAACGACTTCAAGGTAATATTGACCAGGTAACTTAGCAGCAGCACGACCAGCGGCTCCACGGCGTTAAAGTGCCAATCCAGCCATTGGAAGGAGGCGTATTGCGCGGCCAGCAGAGCTAGCGCCGTTCCTGCGGCCAACAGGCTTCCCGTCATCGTGCGGAAACGCCACGCCACCAGCGGCATAAGCGCAAACATCAGGAGCGAGATCAGCGAAATCCAAAGGCCGTGCAATTCCCGGATCGTCTCGCCTTGAAGCAGCTGGTGCAAAATATTGCCGTGCACGTACACCAGCTTCATCTCACTCTCCACCGTTGTCGCGCCCGTATCGTAGCCGACCGCCGTAAAGCCGACCAGCACCAGCATGTCGTCGAAATTTTCCGCAGGGAAGTTGCCGTTATACACATCGACAAACGGCACCGTCCAGAAATCACCAGACACCATGTTGTAATCGATCAAAATTTCATCTCTTGCATTCATATCAAGGAAAGGCCCGACATCGGCTTCGGCCATGCGGGCCATCTGCAGCGCCAGCGACGGCATCGGCCCGTCGTCCGGCTGTCCGAGCTGCAGCAGCGTGCGGCGTATAACGCCATCCTTGTCCAGCCGCGCGTTAATATGCGCCCGATCCGTATGCTCGGCGAACATCGGAATGGGATGCACCCATTCCTCGGGTTGCAGCAGCGACTTGTCGGATGCCCCCTCCAGCGAACGCGAGAATTCACTCTCCGTATTGGCGTAGGATGGCAAAATAATGCCGTCATGCCGTTCCAGAGCTTCGGCGAACGCCGCATCCGCCTCCGGCACGCTCTCCGATGTAAACAAAATATCGAAGCCCACAGCGGCAGGTTCCGTCTCGGGCGTATACATATGATCGAGCAGCGTTGCATATTTATCTCTCGTCCACGTATTAAAGGCGCCCAGCTCCTGCAGCGTATATTCGTCTATAGCGACGACTATAATACGCTCGTCGGGCATCTGCGACTTCGACTGCGACATATTGTAGCCGAATAATGCCCGGTCGAGGGGCAGCAGAAGCTCCATAAGCATCAGCAGGCACATGACGAGCAGCACCCCCGCATTGCCGATCAGCGCCAGCTTGCGCGCCGTTTTTTTCATAGAAACGCACTCTCCCTGCCATTGTTAATATTCTATCTATCATTGTAAACTAGTTTTACATTTTCCGACATTCCCCAAAGTTAACTTGTTGCAAGCTTTTACACGAACCTACCAAATAGGACATCCTTGTCGAAAGTCCTCGAAATAAAGAAATTTCGCTGCAAATAAACAGGAATTAACCGCGCCGGGGGCGAATGTCTATGGAACAAAAAATGGAACAAAAAGCGGAAGGAATGGGGTGAGCCCTCGTGAACGTGGATAGACGGCCCGCCGGAGCCTTTAAGGAAGAGCTGACCCCTGAGCAATTATTGAAGGTGATCTTCGAATTTACGGCAAAAATCGCAGCCGCCGACCGGCTCGAATCCGTGTTGATTCTTATGGCCGACATGGGTCGCGAAATGATCGTGGCAGACCGCTGCGCTGTCTGGTTGATAGACGAAGAACGCCGGGAGCTGTTTACCGTCGTCGCCCATGGAGGAGGAGAGATCCGCATCCCTTACGGGAGCGGACTGGTCGGAACCGCCATCAGCGAAGATCAACCGATCATTATCGACGACGCCTACGAGGATCCGCGCCACAACTCGGACAACGACAAGCGTACCGGCTATCGCACCAAGGCGATTATGACGATTCCGTTCCGCAATAACGAAGGCCGTGTCATCGGCGCTTATCAGGCCGTGAACAAGCTGACCGAGTCGGGCGTTTTCTCGGACAAGGATATGGAATATCTGTCGCTTGCCGCCTCGTATTCCGGCAAGTCGCTGGAAGCGTTTATGCTGCGTGAGGAAATCGTGGAGACACAGCGGGAAATTATTTTTTCCATGGGGGAGATCGGGGAGAGCCGTTCGAAGGAAACGGGCAGCCATGTCAGGCGCGTAGCCCAATATTCGTATTGGCTGGCGCTCGGCCTCGGCATGAGCGAGAGGGAAGCGGCTCTTTTGCGCGACGCTTCGCCT
The DNA here is from genome assembly GCF_002165585.1 of Paenibacillus sp. MY03. Taxonomy (NCBI): domain Bacteria; kingdom Bacillati; phylum Bacillota; class Bacilli; order Caryophanales; family Paenibacillaceae; genus Paenibacillus; species Paenibacillus sp. MY03. The sequence continues at coordinate 47,153 of NZ_MXQD01000016.1, forward strand.
ATGCATGACATCGGCAAGGTCGCCATTCCCGATGCCATCCTGCATAAGCCGGGAGCTCTTACGGACGAAGAATTTGATCAGATCAAAGGGCATACGCTGATCGGCCACCAGTTGCTTCGGCATTCCAAGCGCGAGCTGCTGCGAGCCGCGTCGATTGTGGCGCTGGAGCATCACGAGAAGTGGGACGGAAGCGGTTATCCGCAGAGGCTTAGGGGCGAGGAGATTCATATCTACGGACGCATTACCGCCGTAGCCGATGTCTTCGATGCTTTGGGCAGCGCCAGAGCGTACAAGCAGGCTTGGGAGCTGGATCGCATTCTGGCGTTGTTCGAGGCGGAACGCGGCCGCCACTTCGACCCGCGGGTCGTCGACTCGCTTATCGCCCAGTTGCCGCGCATACTGGAGATTCGGGATCAAGAGGCGGAGGCGTAGCCTAAAAAGGGGCGGGTCAAGATGACCGCCCCTTTCGCTTTTGCTATAAAGTTCGGAAAATCTCCGATGATCAGGGAAGCTTCTCGATTCCTCCCGCCATCTCTCCCTGTGCCTACCCGGCCCATTGCTCGCCGTCATCAGTCTGATCGTAAGAATGATGGACCGAAGCTTCTACAATGTCGCGATAGGCCCAGTGCGCGGCTTTAACATCCTTCCACGGGGACAGCGCCACTCCATTCAATGGACCTCTGCCCAGCACGCGGTTGACGATGGTCGCCGCTTCGGCGCGCGTCAGCGCATGGTTCGGCCTAAAGGTTCCGTCCTCGTAACCCCGCATAATGCCCGCGCCTTGCACCGCCAAAATGGAATCCTTGGCCCAGCCGCCGGATACATCGGCAAAACCCGCTCCCGCAGCCGCCGAATCATCGATCAGCCCGGCAACCAGCTTCGCCATTTCCGCGCGGGTAATCGATTGGTTCGGTCCGAAGGAACCGTCCGGGTAACCCCGCATCAAGCCCATCCGGGTCACGGCCGATATGGCTTCCTTCGCCCAGCTTGCCTTGCTCGCATCGCTGTAAGTTTTATCCTCGGCTACGGCTTCCGAATCGATCACTCTGGATAAAATCGTCGCCATCTCCGCGCGGGTGATCGTTCGGTCCGGCCTGAACGTTCCGTCCTCGTACCCTTTCATATACGCCTCATGTTCGTAGGTTCCCGCAAGGCCCGGCACTTGTACAAGGGCAAATAAGCTGAAGCGGTCGACAACAAATTGCAAACCTTTGTCGCCCTGGTTGTTATAAGGAACCATAATGCCTTTCAACAGTTGTTTCGTGCCGTCGCTATGTTCGATGTAGACGCCTAAGTCACGCAGCTCCGCTTCCGTTACATCCAGGTCCTTGAGCGGCAGTACAACCGTAACATCGCGTCCCTGCAAGTTCGTTTCGATCGTTATCGGCCTGCCCAGCACGGAAACCTCTTGACCGCCCGATACGATCGTTACGACTGCTTCTTTGTTCGCGCGATTCTCGATCTCTTGTTTCTTCCCGGCTTCTTTTACAGGAACCAGTTCGAAATAAAGATCTTCGTCAAAATCTTGCAAGGATTCGCTCGGTACAAACACTTTCGCATTCCCCGTCGCAATGCCGAGATCGAGCTTGGCGTCCGCAAGCAGCTTGCCGGCTTCCTTCGGTACCGTTACCTTGGTCTTGGACACTTCGTCCTTCTCGTCCGGTATTACGATCGTCAGCGATCGTGCGCCTGCCCCCATATTGCCTATCGCCTCACGAGCCTGCTCCGCCGTCAACACAACCTCGTCCGACTTCGTGCCGTCCGCATGCGTTGTTCTCGTAATGACCACGTTCGCCAGAACGCCGTCACCGCCGTCCGTCGCTTCCACACTGCCCGTTATTTGCTCCGTCTTCGGAACATTCGGCGTCGGTTGCGTACCCGTACCCGGATTCGTCGTAGTCGTTCCGGCATGAACGTTAAACGTCAAACCGTCAACCAGCATCGCGTCGCCCGATTTTTTTACAGCCTTGAAGGTATGCTGGCCGCCAGCAAGCCCGGAAATGCTGTACACCGTCTGACCGGTTAACCGGCTTGCGTGATGCGCGTCCGCCGTTTCCCGGAATACGCCGTCTACGAAAATATCGATCTCGCCCTGCTCCGGCCCCTTAGGCATAATGAAGGATAAGCCAGTGCCTGTAAACGTATATTCGACGGAATCGCCATTCGTCTCCGTGTAGTGGATGTCATCGAAATGATCGCCCTTGAAGGAAAACGCCAGCGCGGTCTGGCCGTTCGGCAGCGTCGCCAGGTATTCCTTCTTGATCGTCACCTCATCGCCACCCAGCGTATAATCGGTTCCTTTCGCCAGGACAGTTCCGCCGACGGTAATGCCGATCAGATTGCTGCCGTCGACGGCAAGCGTCGTCGTAACGTCGGAAGCCGCCGACTTATCGACAATTGCCGTATCCGGACCAAGCAGATCCGCCGCTTTCACCTTAAATTGATCCAGCAGCATGTAAAAGCCCGACTTCTTGACGGCCTTAATCGTATGCGTGCCGCGCGTCAAGCCGTTAATGCCGTACACCGTCTGAAGCGCTTGCTTGGTATCGTTGTACGTGCTGATCGTTTGCATGAACTCGCCGTCGATATAGATATCCATATCGCCCTGCGACGGATCCTTCTCCGTAATCAGCTCGATGCCGGTTCCTTCGAACGTAAATTCCAAATAATCGTTGTCCTTCTCGGTAAAGTGTACATCGTCTTTGTAATCGCCGATTCCCCTGTTCCGGTTATGCTGCCAAGCGCCTTTGTACGAAATGCCCGTGTCGTCGTCGTTAATGTCGACGTAGCGCCCTCTCAGCGTGTCGCTTACCGCCACCGCCAGAGTTTGAGCGGCACCTTCGGTAAAGGTTAACGTCAGATTGGCCATTCCCGTCGGCTGCTGGGCCAAATATCCCTTCGCAATCGTCAATTGGTTGCCCGACAGCGTGTAATCCGTTCCTTCTTGCAGAGCCGCCGCGCCGTTCGCCACGCCCTCCAGGCTGTTGCCGTTAAACGCGATCGTCGTTGTCACATTCGCCTGCGCCGAAGCCTTTTTATCGAAGCTTCTTGCGGACGGCGTAATCGCGCTGTTCTTAGGCGTAGAATCGCTGATCGTAATGGACAGAGTCTGCGATTCGCCATGATCGAAGGAGAAGCTCAGATTCACTGCGCCTACCGGCCGGCTCGCCAAATATTCCTTTTTGATCGTCACCAGCTCATCCGCCACGGTGTAATCGGTGCCGGATTGAAGCGCAATCTCGCCGTTCGTGATGCCGACAAGCGTATTGCCCGCAAGCTCCATCGTTGTTGCGACATCCGCTTGCGCATCCGCCTTCTTGTCAAAGCTGCCAGACGTTGGGCTGATTGTGCTGTTCGCCGCCGAAGAATCGCGAACGGCAATGGACAACGTCTGCGTGGCGCCGCCGTCGAAGGTCAGCAGCAGATTCGTCGTACCGAGCGGCCTTGCGCCCAAATATTCCTTCTTAATCGTAATCCGATCATCCTCGACCGTAAAATCCGTGCCCGCCGCCAGCTCTGTCGTGCCCAGCTTAATGCCGCTCAAACTTCTTTCCGTCGCTTCGGTTACCTCGACATCCGCTTGCTGCCCAGTCGCCTTGTCGAACTCGGCTTCCGTCTCGCTGATCAAATCCGGGGTGATGACTCTCAGCTTGTCGAGCAGCATGAAAATGCCGGATTTCTTAACCGCCTTAAGCGTATGCGTACCGTCTTCGAGTCCCGTGATTGCGTATACGGGCTTTTGAGCCTGCCGCCCCAGGTTATACGTGCTGACCGTCTGCTTGAATTCGCCATCGACATAGAAATCGATGTCGCCCTGCGAAGGATCCAGCTCCGTAATGTATTCGATTCCCGTTCCGATAAACGTATACTCCAGATAGTCCTGGTCGTTCTTCTCGGCAAAATGGACATCATCCATATAATCGCCCAGTCCCCGGTTGTAACTCCGGTTCCAGAAGCCGGTATATTGAATAGCCGGATCGTCGTTGTTGAGAGAGATCGAACCGCCTGCTGATGTGTCTCTCACGACTAACGTTACCTTCTGCTGCGAGCCGCCGTCGAAATCAAAGGCCAGCTGATAGGTTCCGGTTCCGGCCGGCAACGCAGCCAGCGCGGTCTTGCTGAGCACAAGCCCCGTATCCGATGCCGTGTAGTCCGTGCCGTCCGTCAGCGCGTAGCCATTAAGCGTCACGCCTGTCAATGTATTGCCGTTCGGCGACAGCGTCAACGCCACGTCGGACTGCCCGGCAAGATCGAAGCTGACCGCGCCGGGAGTGACTCTGCTGTCTCTTACCGTCGTGTCGCTTATCGTAACGACCAAGCTTTGCGCCGAACCTCCGCTGAAGTTAAACGTCAAGCTCGTCGCGCCGACCGTTCTGGACGCAAGATACTCCTTCTTGATCGTAACCACGCTGCCGTCAACCGTATAGTCGGTACCTTCTTGCAGCGTATAGCCGCCGTTCATTATGGAACTCAGCGTATTGCCGTTCAGCGTCAGCGTCGTCCCGACATCCTCGCGCTCCGACTCGTTTTTGTCGAAGCTGGCCGTAGTCGGGCTGATCGTACTGTCCGCCGCTTCGGAGTCGCTTACATCGATGACCAGATTCTGCTCGTCAGCCGTCATTTCCTTGCCGCCGTTTCGCGTCCATTCGCCGGTATATGTCATGCCGGTATCATCGTCATTGACGCGGATCGTCCCGTTTTTCGCCGTTACCTTCAGCAAACGCGATGCATGCGGGGCCAGGTCGACGGAGCTGAAGCCCGTTGCGAAATCGCCAAGCTCCTCGCGGCTCCACGAATCGCGAACGGAAGCCGATCCATTTAGGCCGATATCGCTCCAATTTACCGTTACCGTCGCCGCTTCGTCAGCCAGGTTAAACAAGCCGACGCTGTAGGTACCGTCTCCATTGTTCGCATACCATACCTGCTGCTTCGTTTCGGTCGACACGGGGCGTCCCGGACGTCCAGCCTGATTAACCGCGATCACCTCTTCGTTGGTGAGCAGCTCCAGGCCGTAATCGTCCAAGCGGGTCATGTCGTTGCCGATATACAGCTGCGCCGACGACAGACTCCAGAACGTCATGGCCGTTTTGCGCTCGTCCGGCGTAATGCCGTCCATCGCCCCGTTGCCGATGTTAAGCGAGTCGAAGTCGTTCCAGCCGCCCGGACCGGCATGGCGCCAAAACTTCTCCGCGATTGGGAACAGCCGCGTGATGCTCGGCCACGCGGTGAGCCCTCCGTCGCCGCAATAACATTCGATATCCCAGTCGACGCGCCAGCCGTTGGAATACTTTTTCCAATGATCGATGTACTTGATGTCGACCGCCCAGGACAGCTCCAGCCAGATGTCGTGCGGCTCCAGCGCCTGATACCAGGCTTTGACGTCGTCGCGGGAATCCAGCGACAGGTCGGAGATGCCCGAGCCCGGCGTCACGCTGTCGAACTTCAGAAAGTCGACGCCCCATTCGGCGTACAGGTCCGCAATGGAGTTGATGTACTTCTGGGCGCAGTCGTTCGAAAAATCGATTTTGTAGCCGAAGCCCCAATAATCGGAACCCCGCGTCGGATCGCCGATATCTCTCATCGAACATCCAGGCGCGTTATAGATCGGCAAATCCTGCTCGTACGCTTCCGGAGACAACCCGGGAATGCCGTACAGCCCGAACTTCTGCCCGTTGGCATGAACGTAATCGATCAAATCCTGCAGTCCGTCCGGGAACAGGGTCGTGCTCGGAATCGGCCGGCCGTAGCCGTCCATTGCCCCATTCCAGCCCGCATCCACGTTGATGTATTCGTAGCCGTAAGGCTGCAGCTTCTCCTTCATCGCGTCGGATTGCGCTTTGATCTGCTCCGCGGTAATCCACTGGCCGTGGTCGTACACCTGCATGCTGTAGCTGCTCCAGCCCATATACGGTTTGGCCGCTATTTCCTTCGACGCCGCCTCCACGGTCGCCGTCTCGCCCGGTATGAAAAGTCCCAACTGAGCCGCCAACACGATAAACGCCAATACGGCGATTCGCGCCTTCCTCATCCCGCCCGCCAATCGAACGCTCATCTGCTTGCCCTTCGTTCCAAACATCGTTTTCCGCCTTTCGTCGATATATTGTCAAAGCAATGGGGTTACTCCCCTCCTCTGTCCAACTTCTCTCAAGATGCCGATTGTCAGGAATAACGATTGTTCATGATCGATACATTGTCGCAAGCGGCCAGCCGGATCGCCGTTCCGAATTTGCGGCGTTCCTCCCCACCTGCGATCAGATTGTTCGCGAAAATCAAACGCTCCGTGCTGCTTGCGTCCAGTAAGGGGGCATCCCGCATGTCGAAACGGTTGTCTTCGATCTCGATACGGGAATGCACATACCGGCCTTCCTCCGTCGCCGTATTCTCGGGAGACACGGAGATGACGGCCGCATCCGCATGCCCGCATTCGATGAACGTATTGCCCCGGATGGCCAGATCCTTTACGATGCCGGACTCGTACCAGCTTCCGGCGTCGCATGCGACATGCACGGCGCACATGGTTATTCTCTCGAAGAGATTTCCCTCGATGAGCGACCGCCTGCGTGTCGTCAGCAGAACTCCGCGAGTCGGAATGCGGGCCATTCGGTTGCCCACGATTTCCACTTCCGGCGTCCAGGTTACATTTTCTATGACATCGCCGATGCGCAATTGCTCCGGCACGCTTCTGTCGAGTTTAATCCGCATGATGCGCGGATCTACGAGCTCCGCTTCGGCCACGACGGCATCCGCGTAGGACGCAAGCGACTCGGATCGAACGAATTCAATCCCGTCCCCTGCGCCGAAAGCGGGAAATCCATACGTTTGCGGATGCATGAACCTGAGCAGCACCTCGTCCGGGGAAGGTTGTCCCACAACGCGCAGATACGTCCCGTGTACGTTGATTACGTCGTCGTGCGCGCCGAAAAATCGGCTGTTCGCCACCCGGATCAGCCCGCGGCAGCCCGACACGTGAATGCAGTCGGCGAAAGCCGCGACGGTGCGCCCCGTCTCTTGCCGCGGGGCGATCTCCAAGCGCTCGAAGAACACATCCTCGCTGAATTGGCAGACCAGTCCCAGCCCGTGCATGAAATGAACGCCCACGTCGCTCCATTCGACCTTGCGGCTCCGAATCACAAGCGCGCCAACCTGGTCGCGGATGCCGTCTCTGGATTGGAAGACGCGCCCGACTGCCGTCGAAGGCAAATGACCCTCGGCGAAGTACAGTCTCAGCCGGCCGGGCTCCCTCTCCTCGACCCGCTTCGCGGCAATGACAAAATTATCGATGCGCCAGGTTGTATTCGTCGGCGGATCGTACTCTTGCATGGGACCGTCCCGGAAACGCCAGCCTTCCCCCTGCCAGATCAGACTGCCGTTCTCAACCTCGTAACGGCTGTCCCTATGGACAACGGTGTCGAGGAAATGGTCGCCGATTCGTTCGACGGTCATTTCCGTCACGGTCGGCCGCTCGTAATCCAGACGCAAATTTCGGATGTGGACTTCCTCGCAGCCGTCGACAACGATCATCGTTTGTTTGCCATGGAATACGAATAACGATCCGTTGCCGTCAAGGGTTACGTTCTTCATGTCCTGCAGATGAATGCCGATCGTCTTGGTCACGTCGGGATTCTCGGCCTCGCTGGCCGTATTGGAAATATAATAAGGCTTCTTGGCGGCATGCTTTGGATACAAATCGTATCTACCTGGGTCGCATGTCAGCACGACGGGACCCGCGATCCTTGCGGTATCCTCAATCGCCTTTCGCATCGCCGTCGTCGCATCCTCTCCCGAATCCGGCTTGATCCCGTAGTCGTTCAGACGAATGACAGTCTGCGTCACATTCATGTTGTGCACCTCACATTAATTTCAAGAACGTCGGACACTCCACCCGGAAGTGCCCGACATCGATCGTCCTCTCTTACCCTTTTACAGACGCATCATAAGTTTTTTGCAAAATTTCAAGATAACGATCGAGCTTCAAGTCTTTCAGGCCTTGCACATAGGCATCCCAATCTTTATTTAAATCCTTGTTGCCCGTAACGAATTGCAGCGCATTTTGTTCGATGTAGTTGCGAATGTTCGTTTGCAGCATGCCTATCTCATCGCTGTCGGCCGGATCTACCCAAAGCGACCAGAACGGGAACAGCTCCTTCGGCTCGTGGCCTTCGTACAACTTCGTTGCTTCATACAGCTTGCGCTCGTAGTTGGCCGGGTCGTTAATGTCCGTGCCTTGCACCCAGCTGTCGCGGTATTCCTTCGGCATATAGAAGTGCGCCATGCCGGACCAGCCTGCGTTTCTCGGTGCCTCGCCCTCCACGCCCGGAATCGTTTTGACCATAGGCGCTACGCCTTCGCCGAGCGCCGTATCTCCAGGCGCCGGGTCTTCCCAATCGATTCCCTTCATGCCGGAACCGCCGTTCGTTTGTCCTTCCGGCGTAAACATGTAATCGGCAAGCTTGATCAAGGCGATCTGGGCTTCTTCGCTGGCTTTGTTCGTGATGGCGAACTTGCCTCCCGGCGATACGCCGCCGTTGTCATGCGTCGCAAACGACACGTTTGGTCCTTGAAGCGGCGGTACCGGATGGTATTTAGGGAAGCGAGGACCCGCCATGTCGATAAAGATGGCCGGATGCATGCCTGCGCCGACGCCCAATATTTCGGCATCCGCGTTTTCGCCGATTTTTTTGAGCGCCTCGGCGTTTTGCGTAAATGCTCCCGGATCGATTAACCCTTCATCGTACAGCGATTTCGCATAAGCGAGTCCGTCTTTCCATTCTGGTTTGATGGCGGCGGATTCCACTTTGCCGCTTGTCATGTTCAAATAGTTTCTGTCGTCATTATAGACGAACGGATTCATCAGGAACGGAAGGACCCGCACGCCAAACTCTTCTGTCGAGCCGCTTAGTCCTACTTCGTCCGGCTTGCCGTTTCCGTTCGGATCTTCCGTTTTAAACGCTTTCAAGACATTTTTAAATTCTTCCGGCGTAGTCGGCATTTCGAGATTCAGCTTCTCCAGCCATTCCGTGTTGATCCACATTTTGCTCGGGTACGAGCAGTGGAAACATTGCGTGTAAGCGACCAGTCCGTAGATGTTGCCGTCGGGAGCCGTATTCAGCGTTCTTAGATCCGCATTGGATTCCATGGCGGCTTTAATGTTCGGAGCATGCTTGTCAATCAGATCGTTTAAAGGAATGATGACGCCCTGCTTGCCGAATTTCAGCAGATCGGCTTGCGAAAATTGATCGACGTAATGCGTCAGCATGTAGGCATCGGGATAATCTCCGCTCGCAAGCGAGATTTGACGCTTTTCCTTCGCGCCGTCGGATGGGATGACTTCGAAGTTGAATTTAATGTTAAACATATCCGAGACATGCTGCGTAAACTTGTTGGTATTGAGATCGATGCCTTGTTCCTGCACGGCAAACACGCTGATCTCCACCGGCTTCGACGGCGTATCTGTTGCCGCACCGGATGAAGCACCGTCCGTCGGCGTGCCGTTCGTTCCGGCGTTTTCGTTTTTGCCCGAGCAGGCGGACAATACCAGCACCAATACGAGTAAGAGCGACATCAAGCTCCAGCTTAATTTTTTCATTTGCATTCTACTCCCCTTTGCGTTCGCAAGTATGATGGAACTTTGTTTCCCCAATCGTTGTCGTAGAGCGTATCTCCTCCATGCCCCGGACGTTACATCGCCCTCACCTCCCTATAGTGCGTGTTCCGCATTTAGCCTTTGATGGAGCCAACAAGCATCCCTTGGACAAAATAGCGCTGCACGAACGGGTAAATAATGAGCACCGGCAGCGTCGCCACCACGATCAGCGAATATTTGAGCAGCTCCGCCAGTTGAGCCCTTTGCACCTGAATGCTGATGTCCATCGCTCCCGCGCTGTTGTTCTGAATGATGATGCTCCTTAGCACAAGCTGGAGCGGAAACAATTTATCCGACTTCAAATAAATGAGCGCGTCGAAATACGCATTCCATTGACCAACGGCGTACATGAGGACCAGCACGGCGATAATCGGCTTCGATAGAGGAAGAACAACGCTGCCAAGGAATCGCCAATCGCTGCATCCGTCGATCTCGCTCGCTTCGGCCAGCTCATCGGGAATCGTGGACTGGAAGAAAGATCGCGCAATGATCACTTGCCACACCCAGATCGCGTTCGGAATAAGCAGGGCCAGCCGGGAATCGATCATGCCGAGCTCCTTTACGACGAGATAAGTCGGGATCAATCCTCCTCCGAACAGCATCGTGAACATCACCAGCATCAGGATGCCTTTGCGGCCAAAAAACGTTTTTCTCGAAAGCGGATAAGCCAGCATGACGGTAAGCGTTACGCTAATGAGCGTCCCCACGGCCATATAAAACAGGGAATTGCCGTAACCCGTCATAATAAGCGGAGTCTTGAATATCGTCTGGAACCCCCTGAACGAAATGTCCACCGGCCAGAGCCACACTGTGCCGGATACGACGGCCGAAGGACTGCTGATCGAGCTGCTGACGATATAGATTAGCGGATACAATACGGCAACGAGCACCAAGCTCAGAATGACGTAGATCGCAAAAACAAATATGCGATCTCCGGCCGACTCCCGTATTTTGCGTTTCGGCACTGTTGATGAAATAGCCATTGATAGTTCCCCCTTGCCTACCAGATACTGTTGTTCGAGATTCGTTTGGCGAAGCTGTTGACCGCAACCAAAAGGATGAGATTAATAACGGAATTAATTAATCCGACCGCCGTTGCAAAGCTGTAGTTGGCATTCAGCAGACCCATGCTGTATACGTAGGTCGCGATGACCTCCGACTTGGGCAGGTTGAGCGAATTTTGCAGCAAATAAATTTTTTCGAAGCCGATCGACATGATGTTGCCTACGTTAAGGATGAGAATAATCGTAATGGTCGGAAGAATGCCGGGCAGGTCGACATGCCGGATTTTCTGGAACCGCGACGCGCCATCCACCTTCGCCGCCTCGTACAACGTCGGATCAATGCCCGCCAAAGCCGCGAGGTAGATCACTGCCGCATATCCGGCCGTCTGCCAAATGTCCGACCATACATAGATGGAGCGGAACATGTTCGGCTCGCCCAGGAAATTGATCGGCTCGAAGCCGAAATACTGGAGCGCGATGTTTACGAAACCAAGCCGCGGCGCCAGAAACAGCATGATCATGGACACCATGACGACCGTGGAAATAAAATACGGCGCGAAAGTAACCAGTTGAATAAACCGTTTGAAACGGCCATTGCGGATTTCGTTCAACATAAGCGCCAGCAGGATCGGAATCGGGAACCCGGCCAGCAATTGATAAAAGCTCAGCAGCATCGTGTTCCGCACCAGCGTCCAGAAGATCGGGTTCTCGAAAAACATATTAAAATATTTCAGGCCGACCCATGGGCTCCCCCAGATGCCCTTGATGACGTTGTAATCCTTGAAAGCCAGCACCGCGTTGGCCATGGGCACATATTTGAAAATAACAAAAAACAATAGCGGCGGTAAGACGAGCACGTAGAGCTGCCAATGCCTGCGCAAGCTTTTGGCAAATTGTCTCCCATACCCGTTCTTAGCCGAATAAAAGCCCTTCATCGAGTGGTTTTGTCTTGATGTAGATTGCTGCAGAACGATCCCTCCCCTATGTCTGTTGCGCACGTCGCCCTCTCCCCCGAAAGCGGGAGTCGAGATATTTGGTTACGCTTCCATGACCTGATCATAGTGGACTTATGCCGCGTTCCGGAAGGTACACTTGGGTCTTTTCCCGTACATTTGCCCCCATTTCGAGAGGGCCAATCCCTTGCTATCCGTACATTTCCGCCTGTACGGGCGGCTCGAACGCAGACGATATGGGCTTCCCGCCGGATCGGGTGAGGCTGGTCTGATGGATGAGCTTGCGATCGGTAATGGGTGTAACGGAAGCTACGTTCGAAGCAATAGCCCGACTTTTTCGGGCTATTGCGCTCTGCGGCGCGTCCGGCGCTTCTATAGCCCGACTTTCTCGGGCTATTGCGTTCTTCGGCGCATCCGGCGCTCCTATAGCCCGACTTTCTCGGGCTATTGCGCTCTGCGGCGCGTCGGGCGCTTCTGTAGCCCGACTTTTTCGGGCTATTGCGCTCTGCGGCGCGTCCGGCGCTCCTATAGCCCGACTTTCTCGGGCTATTGCGTTCTTCGGCGCATTCGGCGCTCCTATAGCCCGACTTTCTCGGGCTATTGTGCTCTGCGGCGCGTCGGGCTACAACGCGTGCAGCCGAATTCGCCTGAATCAAGATGAACGATTTGCCAAGGCTGCTAATGCTTTAGTTGCAGTTGATCATTCAATCGGCGCTTCGCACTGCTATTCTCCTTCGAAAGCCTAGTCCTCCCCGCTCTGCGCTGAATATCCTACACCATACAGCACTTACAGGCGAAGGAGGGCCTCCCATGGAGATGTGGCAACCGGATTATGAAGGGGTGTTCTTCCTCCAGGACCGTGCAAGCGGGTTTAAGGCGATTATCGCCATCGACAATACCAGATTGGGGCCTGCACTCGGCGGTTGCAGAATGTGGCAATACGACAACGACGAAGCGGCCATTAGCGACGCCTTGAGGCTAGCCAAAGGCATGACCTACAAAAACGCAATCTCCGGACTCCGCTATGGCGGCGGCAAAGCCGTCATTCTCTCTCATCCAAAGCAGGGTCCGCGCGACGGACTGCTCCGAATGCTGGGACGTTACATCGATCGGTTGCAAGGGCATTACATTACCGGAATGGATCTCGGCACGACAGTCGCCGACATGGACCACATTCGCGAGACGACCTCCTATGTGACCGACGTGTCGGGGTCCCTGGGCGCCGTCAATGATCTTACCGCCACAATGACGGCGTACGGGGTGTATCTCGGCATTCGGGCTGCGCTGAAAAGAGTGTTCGGCATGGAATCCGTGCTGGGCCGGACCGTCGCCGTACAGGGGCTGGGCAAGGTCGGCTTCCGGCTATGCCGCTACCTTCACGAGGCTGGAGCCTGCCTCGTCGTGACGGACATCGACGAGGCGCGCGTCAAGCTGGCCGCTATGGAGTTCGGCGCTGCAACCATTACGCCACAAGCTATCTTCGCCGTACCATGCGATGTCTTCGCGCCTTGCGCGCTTGGAGGAATACTGAACGACGACATCCTAAGTCGGCTGGACTGCAGAATCGTGGCAGGCGCAGCGAACAACCAGCTCGCGGAGCCGCGACACGGAGACGAGCTGCGCAAACTTGGCATACTGTACGCGCCGGATTACGTTATTAACGCGGGCGGCATCATTGTAACAGGATCTGAGTTAAGCGGAGGAGATGCGGCGGAGGCGAAGCGTAACGTGGAGAACATCTACGGCACGCTTATGAAGGTGTTCCAGTCGGCAACCGTCTCGGGATTATCGACAGCGGCCGCAGCGGACAGAATGGCGGAGAATGTATTGAAATAAGCGTATTCGGCTATTGCCATTATCCAGTTGCAAAAAAATTACGCGCAAGAGCAACCTCTTTTTCATTGTAAACGTCAGTAAGATAAATAACTTTCTGGCAGGAGAGGAGATTGCCTCATGAAGAAAATCATTGCCCTTATCCTCATGATTGGCAGTTGTCTCACGCTTGCCTCGTTGCCCTCTGTCCAGGCATTAAGTTGCGCCGAGCCCGAGCCCGCGGCAGAAGAGCTGGCCCGCAGCTCCGTCGCATTCATGGGGCAGGCTATTGCCGCGAACAAAGAAGGGCTGACGATCTTCCAGGTGCAGACAGCGTGGAAAGGCGTAGCCGAATCACGCATCGAAATCTATGACAACGGATGGGATCCGTACGAGCCCGGTCAGACGTATCTCGTATTCGGAGGCGAACGGGAAGGAAAGCTCCGCACTCATCTATGCGGTCGAAGCGGGCTCTGGAACGCGTCAAGAGAGCTCGCCATGAAGGACATCGCTATCCAGCCCATCCCGTTATCAAGTGAGGCAAGCAGGATTGATCAAAGTGCATCGCCCCCGTCGAACTCGAACGCGTTGATTCCCGTGCTAGTTGCCGTCGCAGGTCTGCTCGCCGTCTCAATCGTCGCTATATGGCTCATCCGACTCCGACGCCGGAAGCATCAGTAAATACAACAAAAAAAGACGCATAACCGACAACTCGGTCATGCGTCTCTCTTATCCTCTATTCGGCAAAATGATGGTGTCCGATCTTGGCGACAACGTCCAGACTGGACCAGAACGCCCCCTTCGACACCTTCGGGTTAAAGAAGTAGACGGCTCCCTGCACGTTGTTCTTGCCATTCAGGGCATCCTTTGCGGCGCGCAATACGCTTGCGTTCGGCTTCGCCTTGTCGAGCAACCCATTATGCGCCGGCGGAAATTGCTTGCCGGAGTAGATAACATCTTTAACGCTGCTCGGGAATCGGGAATCCTTGACGCGGTTCAAAATAACGTTGGCGACGGCAAGCTGGCCTTCGTACGATTCGTAACCCGACTCCACCATCGTAATTTTCGCTAACAGCGTGTAGTCCTGCTCTGTAAAGGACTTGGCTGGTTTTTCCAGAACGGAGGGCATAACCACGCGCAGTTTGACGCCGGCCTTGACGGCATCCTTGCTCTTAAGCTCGTTGCGCTGAAGCAGCTCCGTTTCGCTCGTGCCAAATGCCTTGACCACGTCCGTCAGCGCATTCTCCTCGCTTATGACCGCAGGTTCAACCGTCGTCAACTCGGCGGCCTCTTCCTCTTTGTTCCACTTCACGGTAGCATGCAGAAGCTCGGCCACATGTCGCAGCGGCGCGTACATTCTGCCGTTCTCGATAAACGGCGCGGCATCCATCACATATCGCCCCTCGTTGAAATAGACGACTGGCACGCCATCTCCCAGAACGATTGTATCGCCTAAGGCGGTTTCGATCGTAGTCTCCTGATTCACTTTATCCCAGCTTACCTTCTTGGCGTCGAACAATTGCGCAATGAGCGCTACCGGAAGGAACAACCTCCCGTCCAGCATCATCGGCGGTTCGGACAGCTTCACTTGCTCTCCGTCGAGCTTGATGATGGCGTTCTTATCCGCCTTTGCTCCTTGCGGCGCGGCCGCGGCTGTCAGCGGCATGGCGAGGAGCAGCATTGCCGTCACTATAATATGTATCCATTGTTTATGAAATCGTCTGGCCTTTCCGATCTTGATTACCTCCTAGCAATCGCTTGTGCTGTGCTGCTTGGCTCTAGTCCCCTCAGGCTTCGCCAAATTATAGCACACTCGAAAACGTTTGCAGGATTAACTTTTTTTCAGAATTCGTGATCGCCGGGGGCAGATTCGTCGAAAATCATTCGTTGCAGAGGCCATTATATATGGAGATAAATACCTGAATTTAATTCGAATTCATGGCAAATTGTTTGTCGCCGATCAATAAAAAGCCAATGGTTCGGTTGCCATTATTGAACACATTCATGGATAAGTAATATACCTTC
This sequence comes from Paenibacillus sp. MY03, assembly GCF_002165585.1. NCBI lineage: Bacteria > Bacillati > Bacillota > Bacilli > Caryophanales > Paenibacillaceae > Paenibacillus > Paenibacillus sp. MY03. The sequence goes on from NZ_MXQD01000016.1 coordinate 62,590, forward strand.
GAGGTGTCCCAAGGTTCTAGACGCGACGTTAATTTCTCCAAAATACCTTCCTCGTCCTTGAACAGATAAATAATGGAGCTGTCATAAAAGTCGCCGTAAGTTGATTCTTGTCCACGCGGACTTCCATATTGACTTAATACGTCCCGATAAGGCGTACCCAGTCCAATACCCCTAGTTGTCTTAAATCTGTCCGTCTCATTATCGGATGCATTGATAATAAAACCGACGGCCTTACCGTCCCGATAATACACTTGCAGGCCATCGTAATTATACCTTCCCACAAACTCATCAATGGGTTCACCCAGCTGTTTCTCCACGTCCTCCCTCGTCATGCCCAATTGTATTTCCGCGCCGGTTACGGCGTCCGTTATGCCAAGGTCATCCAACGTAAGCTCCCCGGGATCGTCGCTTACCCAGACAGTCTCCTGGTCGGGGTCCCAGAGCACTTCCTTGCCCAGCGATTCCCCCACGAACCGAATCGGCACATAGGTGGTCCCTTTGTACACAAACCCCTGCTTGTCCGGTGCCGGCTGCTTCTGCTCCCCGTCAATCATATACTTAATATCCTTAAAGAAAACCTCAATACGGGTCGAGCCGACCGCAGCGTACGCAGTAGTAGCGCTAAGCAGCGCGCAGCAAGCGAAGCCCGCAATAAACGATTTGAACGAAACGCGCATGGAAAGCTGCCTCCAAACTTGTTAAGATGATTAACGATTATCAAACATTCCCATTTTGTCACGAACGATCCGATTTTTCTATAAAAACTTGTAACGAATTCCTTCCCAGCCAGTCTTATTGTCGTAAGGACGTGAGAATGTGACCGATTTCGAGCAAATCTATGCCGATTACTTTAAGCCCGTCTATGCATTCGTACTTTCGCTAAGCCGTGATGCCGCCATCGCGGAGGATATTACGCAAGAAACGTTCCTCAAAGCAATAAAGAACATCGATGCGTTTAAAGGCGAATGCAAGATGAGTGTCTGGCTCTGCCAAATCGCCAAAAACAGCTATTTCACCTATGTGGACAAACAGAAGCGGATATCTCAGGATACCGCGATCGAACGCGCGAACTTACGGAGTCCGAATCTGGAAGACGCCTTGGCGAACAGAGAGCAAGCCTATCGCGTTCATCAGGCGCTTCACAAAATGGACGAGCCTTATAAGGAAGTGTTCACCTTGCGCATTTTCGGCGAGCTGTCGTTCGCCCAGATTAGCGGGCTGTTCGGCAAGACGGAAAGCTGGGCCAGGGTCACCTTCTATCGCGCCAAAAAAAGGCTGCTAGCCGAATTGAAGGAGGATTCCCCATGAAGGATACCACTTGCGACATCGTCAAAGACCTGTTGCCGCTGTACGCCGATGAGGTGTGCAGCCCTGCCAGCCGCCGCTTCGTCGAGGACCATATAACGAAGTGCGACGATTGCCGGATGGCACTCGCCGAGTTGGAAGCGGCGCTGCCGCTTTCGCCATCCGTTCTCGAATCGAATTCCCGGGAGGGCTCCGGGCTTCGTTCTCTCTCGAAGGTGTGGGGCCGCTCAAAGATGATGGCTTTTACGAAGGGTGCCGTCATTACCGTATCGATCTTCGCAGTATTGGTTTCCGGGTATATCGGGCTGTTCCAATGGAATATCCGCCCCGTGCCGTCGGACATGATTGAGATATCCGACGTGTCCCGCTTATCGGACGGTCGAATCGTCTATCATGTGTCCATAAAGGATGAATATGATCTGAATCGGACAAGCTTCGAATTCGACGAGAATGGCAACATGTACATCGTCCCTCTGCGTCCCGTTGTCAAAAAGAAAAAAATCGTAGATGTTGGTCTCTTCAACATGTACTACACCTTCGGCGAAGGCGAAAACAACGCCTACCAATTAAACGACGGCAATGGCCGCGAGATCGAAGCCCTCTACTTCGGAAGCAAAAAGGATTCCGTGCTCGTCTGGAAGAAAGGCATGGAGTTGCCTCCGGCCAGCGCAGAGGTAGAAGCCAACTTCGTCCAATAAAAGGCATGCATGAAGAGAATGCACTTTAATCAAGGTGAAACGGCTGTCGCCGTCCTTTGGCGGCGCAGTAAGTTTCAATCCGAGAAATAGTGGCCAAGTATAGAAGTAATTTAAAAGGGGCTGTCCGAGAAGTGAACTTTTAAGGTAGCCGGGTAGCGTTAGGCTGGCACCTAGCCAAACGTGTATGAAAATTCATACACAATCCACCAAACAGGCCGGATCCTGGCCAAACGTATGTGAAAATTCATACACAATCCACCAAACTGGCCGGATCCTGGCCAAACGTGTATGAAAATTCATACACAATCCACCAAATAGGTCAGCTCCTGGCCAAACGTGTATGAAAATTCATACACAATCCACCAAACTGGCCGGATCCTGGCATAATGGTTATCCAATAAATCAGTGAAAACGGAATGCAGAATGCCCCGTTTTGGTTAACTGTTAAGTGGCAGGCATCCCCCTCGCCACTTTCCCGAAAAAGCAGGTTCACAAATAAGTTGGACGGAAGACATTTTCCGCCCAACTTTTTATTTTGGAGACTTATTGGACAGCCCCTTTTTCCATTTCCGAATCTACATCTGCCGGCCCCTCAAGTTCAGTCTCAAGACCGAGGAGTCAAAACAGAGTGCAACATATACTGTTTATAACACATACAGTTAATGAGACAAGGAGTGAAAGCACATGACAACTTATGCTATCCATGTACGAGGGCTTTGCAAATCGTACAAAAACAAAAGCGTTCTGAACGGACTCGACCTCTCCGTACCCTCGGGGACCATCTTCGCGCTGCTGGGGCCGAACGGCGCAGGCAAAACAACGTTAATCCGCATCCTCTCCACGCTGGTATCCCACGATGCCGGGTCCGCAAGCATAGCGGGCCACGACGTGATCCGCGACCGCAAGGAGGTAAAGCGCTCCATCAGCTTGACCGGCCAGTTCGCGGCTGTCGACGAAGTGCTGACCGGCGAAGAGAACCTGATGATGATGTGCCGATTATCCGGATTATCCGGTGCGGAAGCCCGCAAAAGAACAAATGAGCTGCTAAAGCAATTCCAACTGCAAGATGCGGCCGGCAAACGCGCCAAAACCTACTCCGGAGGCATGCGCCGCCGCCTGGATCTCGCGCTCAGTCTTGTCGCCAATCGCTCCGTCCTGTTCCTTGACGAGCCGACGACGGGTCTGGATACGATCAGCCGCCGCGCCCTGTGGGAGATGATTCTGGCGCTCAAGCAGCAAGGCATTACGATACTGCTCACGACGCAGTATCTGGAAGAAGCCGACGAGTTAGCCGATCGAATCGCCGTTATTCACGGCGGACACATCGTGGCCGAGGGCACCTCGGAAGAGCTGAAGGCCAGAGTCGGCGGAGAAGTCATCGAGCTGCGCGACGGCAACGACGAGCTCTTGACCTCCATACCAACGACCGGAGGCCTCACCGACATCCGTCAAACCATAAACGAGCTCGTCGGCCTCTATCCGCCCGACACTCGGATCGGAATCCGCAAGCCAAGCATGGACGATGTGTTCCTCGCACTTACACAAGCGCAGGTAGAAACGGCGAACAAGGAGGTATCCGCAGGATGAAAACGTTATGGACGACTAACATCGTATTTATCGGGCGCAGCCTGCGCCACAGCATTCGAAATGTCGAGGCTTTGCTCATGGCCATTATGCTGCCCATATTCCTTATGCTGCTTTTTACTTATGTATTCGGCGGGGCTATCTCCTCCGGCGGCGATTATGTCAATTATGTCGTTCCCGGCATCATTTTGTTATGCGCCGGCTTCGGCGCCTCCAGTACGGCCGTCGACGTGGCGACCGATATGACAAACGGCATCATCGACCGGTTTCGGACGATGCCGATTCAGGCGACGGCCGTCATAACGGGTCACGTCGCGGCCAGCCTCGCGCGCAATCTCGTCGCTACCTGCATCGTGATCGGCGTCGCGTTGCTCGTCGGCTTCGAGCCCAGCGCAAGCTTCGTGGAGTGGCTGCTGGCAGTGGGACTCGTCGCCTTGTTCATTCTGACTTTCACCTGGCTGTTCGCGGCGATCGGTCTCGTAACCGGCAGTCCGGCGGCCGCGAGCGGCTACGGCTTCGCGCTGCTGTTCCTCCCATACCTGTCCAGCGCGTTCGTGCCGACGGAGACGATGCCTTCGTGGCTGCAGGGGTTCGCGAACCACCAGCCCATCACGCCCGTCATCGAGACCATCCGAAGCCTGCTGTCCGGCAGCCCTGCCTCCGATCACGGCTGGCAAGCACTCCTATGGTGCGGAGGAATATTGGCCGGCGCCATGATCTGGGGCGCCATTGCATTCGCCCGAAAATCCGGGGACTAACGAACACAAGAAGTATCGCTCCGGACAGCAATTGAGCAATAATGCTCAATTTTGCGAGCCAAGCTCGCCTCAGAACAGCAAATTGTACAAATATACACAAATCTCATCCGCAAAAGGAGATTTTGATTCATTGTCGGGGCGGATTTGTGTATATACGATCAATTTCTCTGGTTTCCAGTATAAACGGGTGAAAATTTGTGTATATAGGTACAATTCCCGCAGGCCGCGCCCCTAAGTAGTCGGACGATATGAAATATAATTTTCAGCGGAACGTGGTGAAACGTATAGCGAAAGTATGAGTAAACTCATATGCTTTTCTATACGTCAAAGTGAACCGGCTACGCCGTCCTGTGGCGGCGCGGAGCGTTGCCTTCCGAGATATTGAGAGAACGCATGGCGAATGGATTGCTTACCTAAATTAAAAAATCACTCACGCGTCCTTCCCGGAGAGGTAGGGGCGATGAGTGATTTTTTTTCGAAGCCATGTGCAGGATTCTTATGTCAGCTTTCGCTTCATCTCGATATATTGCTCGATGCCGTCCAGGATGCGCTCCAGCCCGAAATCCAGATCGTCCTTGATTGGGTTGTCCGCCTCGTCCGTATACGCTCCCGACATGACGAGGGGATGCAAGTAAGGGTACTGGTCCGGCTTGATCAACTCTTGCAGCGCGGCCGTATAATTTTGGCCATGGAAGCTGTCCATGGAGCCCTTTTCCTTCATCACAAGCGCGACGTCGCGCTCGATCATGCCGCAAGCTCTGGAGTAGCTGCTGACAAGCAGCAGGAACGACATTTTCTCAAAATGGTTGACGGGAAAGTCCCTCATAATGCGCATCATCCAGTCGAGGATACGGAGGTTATGAGGCATAAGCGGCAAACTCTCGAACGGAATATCCGCATACCATGGATGCTCGCGGAATACCGCAACGGACAGTGCCACGTATTCCTTCATCCGTTCCCGCCATGACTCCCCGCTCCGCTCCTCCGGTATAGGGAAGTCGCACACCGCGTCCTGCATAAGCAGAAGGAGATCGTTTTTGCTTGCGATGTATCGATACAGCGACATCGTCGTGTACCCGAGCGACTGGGCCACCCGGCTCATCGACACCGCCGTAAGCCCTTCTTCGTCGGCAATGGCAATCGCCGCTTGCACGATCTGGGGAACGCTTAGTTCCCCCTTGGGCCCTCTGCGTCCCTTCTTCGTAATGCCCCAGCTCAGCTTCACGCTGTCCGGCAGCACTTTCAGCTTCTCATCCCGCTCGTTCTCTTCATTCCGTGTCATCGTGACCTTCTTCACCGCCGTCGTCCGCTATTTGTGTATTTGATATACAGTATAGCATACAGGGCGAGGGAGGCAACGACTCAGGCACAGCGGAATCAGTCCCCGCCGCCGGAGCCCGGGAGCACAAGCTCGAACCCCGTCTCGCTGTCGCTGCAGCCCGCGAGAGTATAGACCGTCCCTTGCTCCGTTTCCTGCGCCTCGATTCCATCGCAGAAATCCGTTCGGTCCACCGGCGTTCCATATGCATCATGAGTATTGTCGTACCTGAGTCTGAGCGAATCCCCGTTATGGATCAGATTACGAAAGATTGGATCGCCCTCTTTCGTATAGTAGACGACCTGAATGTCGGCGAGCTCTCCCCTTTCTACATGGTCTACAAAAGAAAGCCAATTCTCCGCATTGCGAACGCCCCCGGACAGCTCGGCTACGATATCTCCGTTCTCGGCAGCCTTGTCGGCATCATAGCCGATGCCCCAGATCAGCTCTACAAGCTCCTTCGTCGACTTCTCCGTCAGCGTGTACCCTGTTCCCGTGTCGCTCACATACGTAAACATGCCGCGGTTGCTCCGCTGGTCCAGCCACAAGTGAATTTGCTTCCGCTTGCCGTTTTGGTCGATCACGACGTCGTAATCCGGGAAGTCGATATCCAGCTGCCCTCTCATTTTATCCCCCGTCTGAATCGCCTTGGCGAAGGCCTCTATTTCCTTTTTCCCGTCGAATATGCCGTATGGCTTGTCGTTTACGCGAGCGAATTCGATGGAGCGGGAGACGACAACCCGATCGACTTGAGCGCCCCCTGGCTCGCCCGACGGTGTCCCGGAAGATTTCCCGCTGCATCCCGCCGACACGATCGAGACGAACATCATGCTGACGATCAGAAACATCATGTATTTGATTCTTCGCACAATACAACCCCCTTTATGTAGATCCCTAATCTCTTTGACGACGCCGGAGGGCGAAAAGGTGCATCCTTTCCATATTTGGCATTGCACAACCCCGCTTCTTGCTCATTTCTGCTCCGTGCGCCTGTGCGGCCAAGCGCGCAAAAAAACGCCGCCCGAGTCCAAGCCCGTGCGGCGATTTCTTCTTGTATGCGGTGCATGGAGCCGACCTGGCCCCGGCATGAACCGTAATTTTTATTCGTACCAGTAGCCCTTATGGCCCTTCTCGATACGCATCAACGCTTCCATATAGTAATAGTCGCCCCAGATCATGTAGTCGTCCGGGGAGTGGCCTCCGCGCACGCTGTAAGAGCCGCGCTCAAGCAGCCCTTGCGCATCCGGCTTGCCCACTGTGGAGTATCCTTCCGCAAGTCCCTTCATCGTCTGCTCCAGACCTTTCTCGAGGGTTGCGCGATCCTCATGATCCGCCGGCAGTACCTTGAGCAGCTCCAGAATGCCGCATGCCGTGATGGCCGAAGCCGAGCTGTCGCGTTTTGTCTCCGCGTTAACGGGGGCGTCGAAGTCCCAGTAGACGACAAGATCTTCCGGCAGACGCTCCAGGAAATATTTCGCCAGCCGAATGGAAGTCTCGAGATACTGCTCGTTTTTGGTATAGTGGTAGGATAGCGCAAAACCATAGATACCCCATGCCTGTCCGCGCGTCCACGTCGAGCCGTCCCTATAGCCCTGATGCGTGCCTCCGCGCAGCGCGTCGCCCGTCTCCTGATCGAAGTAGAACGTATGGTACGAGGAATCGTCTCCGCGAACGAGGAAACGGCGGCTTTGTTCCGCATGCGCTACCGCAACGTCGTAATATTTCTGTTCTCCTGTAACCTTGTGCGCCCAGTAGAGCAGCGGCAGGTTCATCAGACAGTCGATAATGATTCGACCGCCATTCTGAGGATCTCCCTTCGGTCCCCAAGCCTGGATAATGCCGATCTCCGGACGCCAGCGGTCCAGCAGGACATCCGCCGCTTTGATCGTCAGCTGCTTCGCCTCTTCGTCGCCTTCAATCATCCATTGCGCCTTCGACGACAGCGAGTACAGGAAACCGATATCGTGATGATCCAGCGCAATATTGTTTTCGAGGCGCTTCTTGAAGCTGGCTACCGTACGGCGGGCCGCTTCCTTAAAGCTCTCGTCTCCCGAATATTCGTAACAGAGCCATAGCAGGCCCGACCAGAAGCCGTCCGTCCAATCCGTATTGTCATTAAGCAGGTATTGATCGTTTAAGCTGACATGCGGGAATAAATCGCCGTAACGCTCAATGTTTTGTTTCGTTTTCTGTACCACGTCGTCCATAATTTGCTGCCACATGCGCATCCCTCTTCCCATTGGTTTCTACCTATGAGGATACCAGATGTTGCGTTGCGACAGTTCAGTTGTCTTGTGATAGACTATAGTTAAATTGCGATTAATAATCGGCCGGACAACTCTTATCAAGGAAGGAGAACGATATGAGCCGCATCTCTTTCGTCGATTTTCAGGAGGCGCCTATCCACGCCAAGCTGTATCGGGAGGCAGAGCCTGGCTATCGGGGCTACTTTCATTACCATCAAGGCATCGAACTGCTATACGTCCACGAAGGGGAAGGCAGCGTCGTGCTCGATCAGACGGTCTACACCATCGAGCCCGGCACCTTGTTCCTCTTTCAGCCCTATCAGCTTCATTATGTGAAAGCGCTGACGGATCACTCGCCTTACACCCGCTCCATCATTCACTTCGAGCCCAATACGGTAGCGGGCACGCTCCAAACCTTCGGCAGTCTGGCCGCCGGACTTAGGCGCATTTGGAAGGATCGATTGACGACGCATGTGTTCCGCGGCTTCTCCAGCCGCCATCCCGTGGAGCCGCTCCTCCTCTATTACAATTCTCTGCTAGAGAAGGCGCCGCCGGAGGGCCGCCATATGCTGCATGCCGCCCTGCTTATGCAGTTGCTCGTCTTTCTGGAGAGCGAAGGCGCTTATCCGCAGGACAGGTTGCCGTCCGCCTCCCGCTCCGCCTCGCACACCGAAGCTATCCTGGAGTGGATCGAGCAGCACTTTCACGAGCCGTTCCAACTGGAGAAGCTCGCAAGCGACCTGCACCTATCCAAGTATCATGTCTCCCATCTGTTCCGCGAGGAAACGGGTCATACGGTGACCGACTATTTGCTGGCCCGCCGCGTACAGGAGGCCTGCCTGCTGCTCGCTTCCACCGATCTGTCCATCGAGGCGGTCGGAGCGCGGGTGGGCTGGCCCATCCCGTCCCACTTCTCCAGCCAGTTCCGCAAGTGGGTGGACAGCACGCCGTCGCAATATCGCAGCAAGCAGGCCAAGCTGTTGGCTTCGCGGCAAAATATGCCGACTTGACGGTTCCTATGGGCTGCCAGGACGAAAGAACGAGAGAACGATGAGGCTTGCCCAATAGTGTTCCCAGATCATGCGAACATTTTTGGGGCTGCCTCTTTTAGGATAACCGTTCAGGACTTCCGTTTAGTCCATTCAGAATGTCCAATCAGGACTTCCTCCCTCGAAACTGCTCGCTCACCATCGCGACAAACGACTCTACGCCGTATTCCCGCTGATTCCCATCTCCGCGCTCCCGAACCTGCAGGCTTCCTCCGGCTTGCTCCTTGTCGCCGACAACGGCGACGAACGGAATTTTCGCCAGGCCGGCTTCGCGCATGCGGTAGCCCAGCTTCTCGTTACGCTTGTCGACTTCGGCTCTAATGCCGGCGGCGGCCAGCTTCTCACGCAGCTCCGACGCATAGACCTCGTGCGCGCCCGCCACAGGCAGCAGCATCACTTGAACCGGCGCCAGCCATAGGGGGAACGCCCCCGCGTAATGCTCGATCAGTATGCCGAGGAACCGGTCGATGGAGCCGTACACGGCGCGGTGGATCACAATCGGCGTCCGCTTCCCGTTCCGTTCGTCGATATACGACAAGCCGAATTTCCCGGGCATCTGGAAGTCGAGCTGCACCGTGCCGCATTGATGGCTGCGGCCTAATGCATCCTTAATGTGGAAGTCGATCTTCGGTCCATAGAACGCACCGTCGCCGGCATTTACCGCATAAGGCGCTTGGGCCGCCTCAAGCGCTCTGCGCAGCCCCGCTTCCGCCAGCTCCCACTGCTCGTCGCTGCCCATGGAATGCTGCGGCCTTGTCGACAGCTCCAGGCTGTACGCGAAGCCGAACAGCTCGTAGACGGACTTGATCAGCTCGATTGTCCGCAGGATCTCCTCCTCGACCTGATCCGGCCGCACGAACAGATGCGCATCGTCCTGGCAGAACGTCCGCACGCGGAACAGTCCGTTCAGCGCTCCGCTGAATTCGTAACGATGCACCTGGCCGAACTCCGCATACCGGATGGGCAGTTCCTTGTACGAATGGCGTTTGCTCTTGAACATCAGCATATGTCCCGGGCAATTCATCGGCTTGACCGCTACCTGCGTGTTATCCAGCTCCGAGAAATACATATTCTCGCGGTAATGCTCGAAGTGGCCGGACTGCTCCCACATGGCCCGGTCCATGATGAACGGCGTCCGCACCTCTTCGTATCCGAACTTCTGCAGAAATTCCCGTGCCAGACGCTCCAGCTCGTTCCGAAGGATCGTCCCTTTGGGCAGATAAAACGGCATGCCCGGGGCCTCATCCGCGAACATGAACAGCTCCAGCTGCTTGCCGAGCTTGCGATGGTCGCGATGCTGCGCCTCCTCCTGCCAGATCAGATACGATTCCAGCTCCTCCGCGCTTTCGAATGCAACGCCGTAGATCCGCTGCAGGACCGCATTGCCGCTGTCGCCTTGCCAATACGCGCCAGCCACGCTTAGCAGCCTGAACGACAATTCCGCGCTCTCTGCATCATTCGGCGGCATTCCCTCTTCAAGTATCAGATCCAGGTAGGCATCCCGTTTCAGCAGCAGGACCTCATCCTCGTCCCTGTCCTCGTCCTTGTCCGCCTCGCGAAGCAGTTCCACCTTCCAAAGCTCGCCCTTCTCCTCGAACAAACGCTGCGCCTCCGCGCGCGATAGCCGCATGACGCTTCGCCGCGACGATTCCGCCGCAACGCTCCTCATCTCCTCCTGTATGGCCGCCAGCTCGGCGGATGTCGGAACGGACGACTCCCCCAGGAAGTCGAAGTCATAATAAAATCCCTGATTCACGAGGCCGCCCATGCCTAGCTTGGCCTCCGGATATAATCGCTTTACCGCCTCCGCGAGCAGCAGGGCCGCTGCCCTTCCCGCTTGTTCCGATTGCTGTACTTGCTTGCTCATCGTCTTCATCTCCTTATTTTTATGGGTTCGGAAAAACAAAAAAAGCCCGTCCGCATAGGGACGAGCGTGCTCGTGGTTCCACCCAAAGTTCGATCCGCGCGAGGAGCCTCCCGGAGTAACCGGGAATTGGGCCATGCATGCGAATCCTTCGACGTTCTGTAACGGGAACTCCCGGCGGTTCATAGTCTCCGTTGCCTGCGCGAGGCGCACGGATTTCCGAATCGCGGCTGCAAGGGGGTACGCGTCTTCCATGTCCGAAGGGGCTTTCAGCACGGGGCCCCTCTCTCTGTCGGCATGCGTAAGCCGCACATGTCCTTGGTTATAGCCGATTGGTATGTTGTTGGTCTTATCGATGGATGAGGCGCTCCCGTTCGTAGAAATCAAAAAAAGCGCCTCATCCGCAAAGGGACGAGCGCGCTCGTGGTTCCACCCAAATTCAATTCGTCTCTCGCGGCGGCGAACCGCCAGACGAATCCTTGTGTTTTCTGTAACGGGAATACCCGGCAAGCCTTACACTTCCGGCGGCGAGGCCTCGCTGGCGGAATTTCAAACTTGCGGCTGCAAGGCGGTAAACGAATGTCATGACCTAAGGGGCTTTCAGCCGGGTCCCCTCTCTCTGGGCGGTATGTGCAATCCTTCATGTCCTTGATCATTGCCTTTGGATTTGTCATTCATTCTATTCTCATTGACCGGAATTGTCAATTCCCTTCGCAGCCCGTATTCGCAAGCGAACGATTGCCGAGCTTCTCGTCGATGAAGGCCACGACCTTGGCCAGTTCCTCCATCTGCGCGCGGACCTTCTCCCTATGGCTTTCCATCATGTCGATCAAGTCCTGATGTTCCGTCAGATCGCCGTCGAGCGAGATGCCCAGGAATGGCTTCATCTCCTCCAGCGACAATCCCGCCTTCTTTAGGCAGAGCAGCAGCTTCATCATGGCAATATCATCATCCGTATAACGGCGGTGACCGTTCTCCTTCCTTACCGGCGGCGGCAGGAGCTGTATTCTCTCATAGTAACGAATCGTATCCCCCGATAATCCGGTATGCGACGAGGCCTGCGCAATCGTATAGGTTCGTTCTGCGTTCATCTCAGCTCTCTCCTTGCTCCGATTCATCGTATTCTTCCGATTATATAAGTTGGAGCCGGCTCCAAGTCAAGCTTCCAATCCCTTTCAAAAAAAGCCCTTGACTTGAAGCCAACTCCAAGTTCTACAATGCATCTAATTACATCGCATCTGCGACCCACCGCCATGAAGGAGGCATGATACTCTATGACCACGATGACAAGAAACAACCAAAACGAACGGGTAGCGCTTATTACCGGCGCTAGCCACGGCATTGGCCTGGAGCTCGCTCGCTTGCTGCTGAGGGAAGGCTGGCAGGTCATTGCCCTCAACCGTTCGGAGCTTCCCAAGGACGATGAGCTGCTGAACGGGATGCTGCGGACTTCCAAGCTCAGAACATACCGCGGGGATCTCTCCGATTATGCGAGCCTAAGGAAAGTGCTGGAAGAAATCCACGCGCATGAAACCCGAATCGACGTCCTCTACAACAACGCGGGAGGCAGCTTCTCCGAGCTGCTTTACTCCAGGCAGGGACGCGAGCTTCATTACGAGCTGCATACCGTCGTGCCGTACATTATTTACAACGAGCTTAAGGAGCTGTTGCTGCAAGGCGACAGACCTACCGTCGTGGGCACTTCGTCGAATGCGGCCGGGATGGTCAAACGTCTGGATCCCGGGAAGCTGGCCTCCCCGGAATCCTTCAAGAAGCTGCTTGGCCCCTATGCCGACTCCAAGCTGGCCCTGTCGTTATGGACGCAGGAACACGCGGCGGCCGCAGAGGCCGAAGGCATTCGGCTTCTCAGCGTCGATCCCGGCGGCAACAATACGATCCGGAGCAGCAATAGCGGCGGCCTGCCTTTGCCCGTCCAATTGTTGATGAGGCTGTTTTTCCCGCCTCCGACGCACGGCGCGGCACGGCTTCGCGACGGTGCGGCAGGCGCAGCTCGGCATGCAGCCGGTACATTCGTATCCAAAGGAGCTCCGCGGGCCTTGAAGTTCCGGCAGCATGGCCCTGCCATTTTGCGGCAGGTGGACGAGATTTACCGCAAAGAGTATTTGAAGCAGGGCTGATATGCCGCCTGAGGCGCGGTACCCTATTCGGCGTGTCGAGGCTGCGGCACCTGTGGAAAGCAAATCCGGAGACGAGCTGCGAGAAGCCGCATGACTCCCCCTTTGCTCTCCGCATGCCCCAGTTCAATCTACCTATACTCGCTCCAGAAGCTCCGGCAGCTCCCGCCAATGCCCTTCAATCCAGCGCAGCTCCCTAAGAAACCGCGCCAGCAACTCGCGAAGCTCGCTCTCGACGCGAACCTCCGTGCGCAGCCACCAGATGGATTCGATAAGATAGAGCATGCGAATCGCTCGAACCAACAATTCGCAAGATGCCGCTGCGTGCTCGCGATACCCGTCCATAAACGCGCGAACTCCGTCTATGCGCAGTCCCCCGTCTTCTTGCAACGCTCCGGACAGGATGGCCCTCGCAACGTCGATCTCCGGATAAGCCATCGTCATCCGATCGAAGTCGACGATGCCTGCGACTTTTCTGTCGCCCAGCAGGATGTTGTCTACCCACAAATCCCAGTGCAGCCAGCCTTGCCGACTTGCCGCGAACTCGCCGAAGTCCGCGGCTTCTACGATAGCGCGCGAGCGGTCCAGCCAGTCCAGCACGATCTCGTCGCCTGCCGCGGCCGCCGTATTCCGGTTTCCTTCCCAATCTATCAGGTAAGCCGCACGGTCCGGTTCCCATGCTGGCTTGCTCAAAGGCGGCACATGCGACAGCCAGGCGTGCATACGTCCCGTCGATTGCCCAAGACTGTTAAGCTGATTGTCATTCATGCTGCCGGCCTGCACGGTCCCGCCTTCCACCCAGTCCATAAACGCGACATGCATCCCCGACGGGGTCACCAACAGACGCCGGTCATCGGTCGTTCGCACTCGTGGGCAAGCAACACCGGCAGCGTGAAGTCCGTTTTGCAGCTCCAGCGTTCGCTCGATGGCCGCCTTGCGATCCGGGCGGGCATGGAGCTTGTACCGGTCGGGATGATAATATTTGGCGAATAGCGGGCCTTGATCCGTATCGATCTTCCACTTCACGTTAAGCCAGCCCTTGTCGATAGGAGTTGCGCGGATATATCGGATACCGAATTCCATGTCTAGCAGCGCTGCGAGTTCTTCCTCCCCATTCATCTCAAATGCCCCTTTTCCCCCGAATGAACAGCTTCTTCTATCGTACATGACCAAGACCGAAATTGCTCGTATTCCGCACAAAGAGGAGCAGCAGAGCCGGGCCTGAGTTGGCGCGCCCCCGCCGGGATGACATATAATGGAGAGGGCCAAGCTATACCGGCATGGCTTTCGCGAATGGCAACCCAATCATGGATCGGAGGAATCGCAATGATCGTCAAGTACCATGGACACTCATGTATTCAAATTACGGAAGGCGAACATTCCGTCATCATTGACCCCTTCTTGACAGGCAACCCCACGGCCATCGCAGGACCTGAAGAGGTGAAGGTGCAATACATTTTGCTGACGCACGCGCACGGCGACCATACCGCAGACGCGGAAGCCATAGCTCACGCGAACGACGCCACCATTATCGCAACGTACGAGCTTGCAACTTACTACTCCTGGAAGGGACTTAAGACGATCGGCATGAACATCGGCGGAAGCCTGGACATCGGTTTTGCCAAGGTTAAGCTCGTCCATGCGTTCCACAGCTCCGGCATGATCGTCGAGAAGGGCCAAATTCTGTACATGGGCATGCCCGGCGGATTCGTCATCGATTGGAATGACACGACGCTTCTCCATACCGGAGACACCGGCTTGTTCGGCGATATGAAAATGATCGGAGAACGCCACGACATCGATCTTGCTTTCCTGCCCATCGGCGATCTGCTGACCATGGGACCGGAAGATGCGCTCACGGCCGCGGTGTGGCTGCAGGCGAAGGCCGTTATCCCCATCCATTACAATACGTTCCCCGGCATCGTGCAGGATCCCGACAAGTTTGCAAAAGCTCTGGAGGAGCAAGGCATGAAAGGGATTGCGCTCTCTCCCGGCGCTTCTTACGAACTGAACTCCTGAGTCCGGCCTCCTTCCTTAGCGATTTGCTCTAATCGTCTACGCGTCTCTGTCTCTGGAAACCGGGACTCCTAATGCCTGCCTGAACATGAATCACCCCCGCCATAGTGGCGGGGGTGATTCATGTGTATGGGATTGTCCGCAGCAGCGTCAAATCACTTCCAGCTGCTCCCGATGCGGCAGCGCCGGATGCGGGACATGCGGCTCCGTCTGGTACCAGTACGCGACGGAAGAGATATCGTCCTGCAGCGGCAAGTACTTGCCGCCCGAGCGCCAGCCCAGCGCCTGGACCGTCACTCTGAAGTCCGTCTCGAACCGGATGGGATCCATCACATGCCAGCGGTACATGCCGAAGCGTTGGTTGGCGCGGTACAGCCCGTCCGCCTTAATATGCTGATGCATGCCGAGGAACGGCGTGGAATACGTGACGTATTGACCGTCCATATCCCAGTTCCAGGCGCCGCCGAAATAATCCTCCAGTCCCGTACCGCAGATCGTCGGGAATTCCGTGTCCCCGTCCATATAACATTTGACCTCGCCCTCGCCCCACCAGTTGTTGCTGTTGACCTGCCAGGCCAGATAGGTGCCGACGTAATGCCCCTTGCCGCGGATGCCGTCCACGATCGTATGCACGTCCATGTAAGCCAGCGGGTTGCTGCGCCGCCACTGCGCGTGGAAATACGCCATGTCATCCGGCACGGAGGTAAGCGTATAATTGATTTGATAATAAAGCACCTTCCGCTCCGTCCCCACGTTCTCCATCGTGAACCGCGCCCGCTTGCGGAAAGGCATTTCCCAGTAGCTGTTGAACCCGTTGGCAGGATTAACGGAGATCGGCAAGGAGTTGACTAGACTGCGCTCGCACCATCCATTGCAAAAGAAATCTCCTGCCGGCACGCGAACCGAAGGCTCCGTTTCGTCATCCCAGTAGATATTGAGGATCAAATGCCGCCATGATTCCACGGGGCAAGTCAGCCAAATATGCTGAATGACGCCCGGTCCGGCAATGTCCGCCATCGTAAACGCCGTGCCCGGCTCCACTTGAACGCAAGGCGAAATTTTCCACCCTTGTCCCAGCGTACCCGATGGACCGAGTCCTTCCCCTTCGGTGGCCATTCCGCCTTTGCCCTTTTCTCCCGTGAAATTTTCCGGCGATACCGACCGCGTTACCGCGTTCGAAAGTCTCGCCAGATTGCCCAGCCCCATTCCCGTACCGTTAAAATCGTAGTTCATCGCCAATCAACCTCCATGTCATCTGTTATATGCCGGCGGCTTGCGGATCGAAAGCGCCTGCATTCGCAATAATGCCATTATAACGGGGATGCCGGAGAACGGATTTAGCAATTGTATAGTTTCTTTTGGCGATTATAATGGAAGGAGAGTCAAGAGGTCGCAGACTTTGACAATAGGGAAGTCCTGGAGGTTAACGATGGAGCTGTCGTCGGTACAAACGCTGTCGCCTTATGTGCGGGTGGCCATGGATCATTGGCTCCATCCCGGTACGGTGCTGGACGAGCGAATGTTATGGGATTATGAGTTGCTATACGTGAAGCAAGGGACGCTCGAGGTCGAATTCGGACATGAGACGATCGTGGCGGGGAGCGGCGACGTCCTATTGTTCAAGCCCCGCCAGCCGCACGTCCTTCGCGTGCCGGAGCACGGCCCCGTGCATCAGCCCCATATTCACTTCGACCTGCACGAAACGTTTGACAGCTCCGAGGTGCCCGTCTCCTTCAAGCACGAGAAGGATATGACCCCGGAGGAGAAACGCTGGTTCCGCGACGATCTGCTATCGGGTCCCGAGCTCAGGCTGGGCAGCCTGATCCGGCTCCAAACCGTCCATCCCTTCGAGGAACTGCTGTTCAGAATTATTCGCGAGCAAGAGATGAGACTTCCCTATTATCAAGTTCGGGTAAAAAGCTTGCTCCTGGAGCTGCTCGTCTGTCTCCTCAGGGATGCGCAAGCTCCGCAACTGAAGCGAACAAGCGGGAAAGGTTCCGTCAGGCTCGAAGATATCCAGCTCTATCTGAGCGAGAACGCCGGCCGCGAGCTGGCTTTGGAGGAGCTGGCGGAGCAGTTCCACCTGAATAAGCATCATCTCATTCGGCGCTTTAAAGAAACGCACGGCATTACTCCGATCCAATTCCATCAGCAGATGCGGGTCGAACGGGCGCGCAGCCTGCTTAAGCACTCGCTTCTCAGCGTGCAAGACATCTCCGATATGCTCGGCTACCCAAGCATTCACGCCTTCAGCCGCGCTTTCAAAAACAAAGAGGGCCGCAGCCCCAGCGCCTATCGCGAGGCGGCTACCTCCTGAAACTGATGACTGACGAAAACATCGGGCCATATCCGGTCCAGCGGCGAAGAAGGACTAACCTTCGTTATCCTTCTTCCCGTCTTACCTACTCCACTACTGTGATCTTTGTATACACATCGCCGTCATAATGACTGTCCACGACGTCCTGCGTCAAGGAGAAGTTGCAGTGCGCGGCTATCAAATATTGTCCGGCAGGCAGCTTCAGCTCTTTTTCCGCGTAGAAGGCTCTCCAGAACTCCGCATCGGGATCATCGGAGCTGTAACCACCGCTCTTCACGAACGGGAACTCCATCGTCTCTCCCCGAGCGAATTTCATGGGCGTCAAATCCGAGGTGCTGGCACCGTCCATATCGAAGTCCTTCCCGTCTGTCAGAGTGAAGCCGACCTTGGCGCTGCTGGATCCCCATACCGTAAACTCTTTCTCGTCCCCCGTGTATGTCAGCGAAGCCGATAGCACAATGGGCTCTCCTTCTTTATAAGTCGTCTTCTCCACGTTGAGCCGCATCTCGAACGGCTCTCCCTTATGCACGAGCTTCGGATTGTCCATCCTCTCCGCCACAATCGGATTGGTGGTGGAAGAAGGCCCCTCCGGCCGCTCTTCCCCGCCGCAAGCTATCAACAATACAATCGCCGCCAGCCATAACAAGGCAAGTCCTGATAATCTGTTCATCGTCCAGCGTCCCCTCTCTACTCCGGCCTGTTGTGTAATGGTATAGACGCTCCGCGTCGCCCAATTGTTCCCGACCGGAGACGAAAAAGAAAGAAGATCGCAAGCCCCCCTATCAGGAGGTCCTTGCGATCTTCTTCCTTGATGCCGGTTGTTTATTGACGGTTATTTATTGCCGGTTGTTTATTGACGCATATGCTTCTTACGCGCCGGCACCGCAGCATTTTTTGTATTTTTTGCCGCTGCCGCAAGGACACGGTTCGTTGCGGCCGATCTTCTGCTTCGTCTGGAAGCTGTAGACGTCGGCCTTCGGCATGTCTAGCGGTGCCGGACGGTCGGCGAGAGGAGCAACCGCGGCAGCGTTCGCGCCTTGAGGGTGCAGCACCGGGCCGGCGCCTTGCCTATAGGCGGACATCTCTTCCGGCGAATGGCCTTTGAGCACCCACATCCGCGTATGATTATGGAAGGACGCCAGCGCATCCATCAACTCGTTCATTTCCTTGTCCGATCCCAGCTCCAGATGCTCCATTAATTGAATAAGCAGATCATTCATCGAAGCGCCGTTCTGAATGGCGGACGCGGCTTCGTCGGCCATGATGTCCAGACTTTTGGCGTCTACTCGCCAATGCTTGCGCAAGACGGACGCGAACTTCTTGTAGCCTTCATGACGATCCACATAATCGTGCGCGGCTGCACGGATGACCTCCGGCTCCGCAAATGGATAATAAGGAAGATTGGGGCGATTTTGCTGCTCGGCAATCAACTCGGACGGATCTTTTAACATGAAGTTCCATACGTTATCTTCGTCGTAATTAAGACTATAATCATAAAAGGCCAGATCGCAGACAACTCTCCAGAAAGCCGTTTCGTCGACCGGCTCGCCCGTAAGCCTCTCTACATGCCCGGTTAACGTCTCCTTGTCCATGTATCCATAGTAGAACAGGAGGCCTCTCGTCAGATTAGCCCAACGTTCGTTGCGTCTCAGCAAATCCATCTGCTTGTCCAGATCCAGCGTCTTCAGCTTCGCGACGACTTCCTGCGGCATAAAGACATAATCGTCCATCGCGAAGAGCAAACCATATTGCTGAAAATACATGGAATCATAATTGTCGTCGATTTTTTTTATAGAAACGATGCCGTCCGGCGCTTTCATGACGCTCTGCAGCACCGTAAAGCGTTCGATGTCCATTCGCTCTAGGCTGTCTTCCATCTTGTCGACGATCTCGGCAGTCAATCGTTTGGCGAGGTCGGCTTTATTGAGTTGGCTGACGCCTCGAACATCCAGCGCTTGGCGCAATTCGGTCAATTCGTCTTTTTTGAGCTTACCCAGGATTTCCGTCAAAGTCATCTTGTTCGGTTTTACTGTTGGCATAACGATAATCTCCTTGTTTGGCTTACAATTTACCTTGTTCATACTAATTACTAAGATAATAGTATAACAGATAACGCCTTAACGCGCAGACATGGGATGCAACCCTCTATTTGCCGCGAACATAGCAAGCATTATGCCATACAGATCAGGTTTCGCACTATATGAATCCTTCGATTGCGGCATCATAATAAAGCTTAGTAATATGATTATAAACGTTGCGGAGGGATTACAAACATGCCTTACACGGCTAATGGCAATCGATACAACGAAATGGTATATAACCGATGCGGCAACAGCGGCATCAAGCTTCCCGCCATATCGCTCGGATTATGGCATAACTACGGCGGACAGGATGTGTTCGAGAACGGAAGAGCGATCGCGCGCACGGCGTTCGACGCCGGCATTACCCACTTCGATCTCGCGAACAATTATGGACCGCCCTATGGCTCAGCGGAGGAGTCCTTCGGCCAAATCTTGCAAAAGGATCTCGCCCCTTACCGGGACGAGCTGATCATCTCGACCAAGGCAGGCTACGACATGTGGCCGGGTCCATACGGGAACTGGGGCTCCAAGAAGTATCTCGTGGCCAGTCTGGATCAAAGCCTCCGCCGCATGGGTCTGGATTACGTCGATATCTATTACCATCATCGTCCGGATCCCGACACGCCGCTCGAAGAAACCATGTCCGCGCTGGACCTCATCGTTCGTCAAGGAAAGGCGCTGTATGTCGGCATCTCCAATTACAGGGAGGCCGAGGCGCGCGAAGCCGCGGCTATTTTGAAGCGGCTTGGCACGCCTTGCCTGATCCATCAAGCCAGCTACTCCATTTTGGACCGCTGGATCGAAGGCGGCCTGCATAACGCGATGAACGAGGAGGGCGTCGGCATCATCGGCTTCGTGCCGCTTGCGCAAGGCGTCCTCACGAACAAATATTTAAACGGGATTCCCGCCGATTCCCGTGCAGCCGGGCATAGCCGCTTCCTGAACAAGGACAGCATCCCGGATTGGAAACTGGCTATTGTCCGTCAGTTGAACGAACTGGCCGCGCAGCGCGGTCAAAGCCTGGCGCAGATGGCGCTCGCCTGGGTTCTGCGCGACGGCGGCGTCACATCCGCGCTTATCGGCGCAAGCAAGGTCAGCCAGATCGAAGAGAACGTCCGCGCGCTGGACAACCTGACGTTCTCGGCCGAAGAGCTCGAGCTGATCGACCGGATTTCGAAGGGCGACGGCGCGCAAGCGTAAGCCGGCCGGTAACGTCGAACGGAGAACCCCGGACGGAAACTCCGGACGGACGATTCATCGAACGGAAACGCTGGACGACGATTCATCGAACGGAGAACGCCGGACGGAAACTCCGGACGGACGATTCGTCGAACGGAAACGCTGGACGACGATTCATCGAACGGAGAACCCCGGACGGACGATTCGTCGTCTGGCCAACCCGAGACGTTTGCCAACGCTATCCGGC
>NZ_MXQD01000017.1:0-356 GCF_002165585.1 Paenibacillus sp. MY03
CCCGGACGGACGATTCGTCGTCTGGCCAACCCGAGACGTTTGCCAACGCTATCCGGCCGGCCGTCTGCTAGCGTTCCTTGCGTTTCATTCCGGCGCGCACACGTTTGGAGGCAAGTTTTTTCGCCAAATTTTGTTTTGAAACTCGGCATTTCGAAAACACCCTTTTGTCGTGGTATATAGTAGGAAATCCTCCCTCTATCTCATCGATTCCTCGCGCAATAGGGTAGCGTCAAGAAGTTTGTGTAAGTAGGTTTTTCCATCGGGACGATGGCATTCTTTTAATGGTGAGCGTAGCCCAAGCGAAGGCGCGGGAGGCTATTGGTTTCCATAACGCTCGTTGTACATTTTCTCGAATG